>NZ_CP160035.1:1217142-1521428 GCF_040703125.1 Flavobacterium ovatum | reverse complement strand
GAGCATAGTCCCCTTTTCCGTTCAATACTCTAAAATCATGACCGTGAAGATGCATTGGATGGCGCATCATGGAATTATTATATAATGTAATACGAACAATTTCGCCTTTCTTTATTAAAATCTTATCACTTTCTGAAAGCACTTTGTTATCCATACTCCAAACATAACGGTTCATGTTTCCTGTCAATTCAAAACGAAGTTCGCGAACTGGCGCCTCTTTTGGCAAAGTGGTTACTGTTGGAGATTTTAGCATGCCATAATTCAACGTTACTATTTTGGCTTTTTTAGGATTCGTGTCCATTTTTGAATGATCCATTTTCTGATCTTGATCATCTCCATGATTCATTTTTGAATGGTCCCTATTCATGGAGTTCATTTCATCCTTTTTAGCCCCCTCTTTCTTCATGGCACCGTGATTCATTTTAGAATGATCCATTTTCATGGCACTACCTGTTATTTCCGGATACATAACGGTATTCATATCCATTTTTTGCATGCTCATACTCATTCCCATATCATCCATAGAACCATCCATGTTCATCATGCCATTCATCATTTTCATTCCTGCAAAATAATTTAGTTTTGGCATTGGAACAGCTGCTTTTTTTACACCTTGACCTATAAAAACCGAAGTTGATTTGGTTCTATCTTCAGGTGTAGCCATAAACTCGTAAGCTGTATTGTTCTCTGGAATCGTAACCACCACGTCATAGGTTTCAGAAACGCCAATAATCAAACGATCAACCTCAACTGGCTCCACATCATTACCGTCATTAGCCACTACTGTAATTTTTCCACCTGCATAATTCAACCAAAAATAAGAGGAGGCTCCCCCATTTGAAATTCGCAATCGTACTTTATCACCTCCTTTAAACTCTGATAATTGACTTTGCGGTTTTCCATTAATCAAAAATTTGTCATAATACACATCGCTAACATCCATTGCTAGCATTCGTTTCCACTCGTTGTTCACTTTTGTTTTAAAATGCCCTGCTTTTATAGCTTCGGCATAACTTTGAGTAGTACCTTTTTTGATTGCAAACCAATCCGATGCATTATGCAACATTCGATGCACATTTTCAGGTTTATAATCGGTCCATTCGCTTAAAATAATTGGAACTTGTGGAATATCATCTATGCCTTTACGAAAGGTCGGGTCGTCTGCTTTTTTCTTTAAAATCAAAGAACCATACATCCCTATTTGCTCTTGCAAACCACTATGACTGTGGTACCAATGTGTTCCTGATTGAATGATTGGAAAACGATACACGTGTTCCGTTCCTGGTTTTATGGGCATTTGAGTCAAAAAAGGAACACCATCTTCTTTGTTGGGCAAATACAAACCGTGCCAGTGCAAAGACGTACCTTCTTTCAATTCATTATACACATGGATTTCGGCAATATCACCTTCGGTAAAAGTCAAAGTTGGCATTGGAATTTGTCCATTTACAGCAATAGCATTTTTGGGTTTACCCGTAAAATCAACTATGGTATCTCGAACGTACAAGTCGTAGCGAACAGTCCTTGGCGGTGTATTACTCACTACTTTTTTTATGGTTTCTGTCTTTGTTTTTGGCAAGTCCACGCTGTTCACTTCATGCCCTTTATGATCCTCTTCCTTTATCATTTTCATGTTGCCCTCCTTTATGTCGGTTTTTTTCATGGGCATTGGTTCACTCTTCTTAACTCCAGATTTCTTGACAACTTTGGTCTTTTCCTTTACTAATGTCATTCCACATTTTGGACATTCTCCCGGTGTGAGAGAATGAATTTCGGGATGCATTACACAAGTGTATGATGTTGGCTGTACTTTTTCTGAACTATTCATCTGTTTCACGCCCTGTCCTTCTGCAAGGGAATAAATACTTAGAATGAATACTAATACAATTAATTTTTTCATTTTTATAACTTTAAATTTTTTAATCTCAATGCATTTGCTATAACCGAAACAGAACTAAAACTCATGGCCAAAGCAGCAATCATAGGCGAAAGTAAAATCCCAAAAAACGGATACAACACTCCTGCTGCAATTGGGATACCGAGTACATTATAAAAGAAGGCAAAAAACAAATTTTGATTGATATTTTTCATCACCGCATGACTCAACTTTTTCGACTTTACAATTCCTTGCAAATCGCCTTTTACCAAAGTAATTTTGGCACTTTCAATCGCTACATCAGTGCCGGTCCCCATCGCTATTCCGATATCGGCTTGCGCTAAAGCGGGTGCGTCATTTATACCATCACCAGCCATGGCTACAATTTTGCCTTCGGCTTGCAGTTTTTTAATCACTTTCAGTTTGTCTTCTGGCAAACAACTTGCTACGAAAGAAGTCAAATGCAATTCGTCTGCAACTGCTTTGGCTGTATTTTCATTATCGCCTGTAAGCATTATTACTTCAACTCCTTGACGCATCAATTCTACAATCGCCTCTTTACTAGTTGCTTTTATAGCATCTGAAATGGACACAAAACCAACGCCAACACCATCAACTGAAATATAAGAGACCGTTTTTCCTAGTTTTTGTTCGGCTATGATTTTCGACTCTAAATCGTCTGAGATTATTGAAGCAAATTGCTCCATTAATTTTTTATTCCCCAGTGCTACTTTTTTGCCGTTTACTGTTCCAACAACTCCTTTTCCTGTGATGGATTCAAAATCATTCGATTCTAATAAAACTACTTTTTTCGCTTCCGCAAAATTGACTACGGCTTGTGCCAAAGGATGTTCACTATATTGATTAACTGAAGCTATCATTTGCAACAAATCATCCTCGTTATTTTGAGTCGATAAAACCTTTTCTACCGAAGGTTTTCCTTCAGTAAGCGTTCCTGTTTTATCGGTAATTAATACATCAACCTTATCCATATTTTCTAAGGCTTCGGCATTTTTTATCAAAACTCCTGATTGTGCTCCTTTCCCCACTCCTACCATCACTGACATAGGTGTTGCCAATCCCAAGGCACATGGACAAGCAATAATCAATACTGCCACAGCATTGATAAATCCGTAGATTAAGGCATTGGGTTCTGGGCCAAATTTTGCCCAAACAAAAAATGTAATTACAGCAACCGCAACTACTATAGGTACAAAATACTTAGCGATTCTATCTGCTAATTTTTGAATTGGTGCACGGGAACGACTGGCATCACTCACCATTTGTACAATTTGCGAAAGCAAAGTTTCTGAACCAATTTTTTCTGCCACCATCACAAAAGATTGCGTTCCGTTGATGGTTCCAGCCACAACTGCATCTGCTACTTTTTTGTCAACAGGAATGGGTTCACCCGAAATCATAGATTCATCAATGGTGCTTTCCCCTTGTGTAATTTTACCATCTACCGGAATTTTATCGCCTGGTTTTACTCGGAGTAAATCGCCTTTTTTTATATCGTGAATCGAAATTACTTTGTCTTTTCCATCAATTACCAAAGTGGCTTCTGTAGGTGCTAATTTCAATAATTCTTTGATGGCGCCACTGGTTTTGCTATGTGCTTTGGCTTCTAACAACTGCCCTAATAATACTAATGTTAGGATAACGGTTGTTGCTTCAAAATACAAATGGACTGTACCCATTTCAGTTTTAAACTCAGCCGGAAAAACATCTGGAAAAAACAATCCAAATATACTAAACAGGAAAGCTACCCCAGCACCAATACCGATAAGGGTAAACATATTGAGATTCCATGTTAATACCGATTTCCAAGCACGTTTAAAAAACATCCAAGTGGCATAAAAAACCACAGGAATGGAAAGTCCAAACTGTATCCAGTTCCAAGTAGTATGATTAAAAAGTTTTAACAAAGGATTATTCGGGATCATATCGACCATGGCGATGATAAAAATTGGCAATGTAAAAGCCACTGCAATTTTCATTTTTCGAACCAATTCCAAGTAGGTTTTATTTTCCTCTGAGTCTGACGGTTCCATAGGTACCAAATCCATTCCGCAAATTGAGCAAGAACCAGGAGCATCTTGAATGATTTCGGGATGCATGGGACAAGTATACTGTTGCTTTGTATTTAAGACAGGTTGTTGCACTAAGTCCATTCCACAAACTGGACAATCGCCCGCTTTGTCATAGACTTTATCGCCTTCACAAAACATAGGGCAATAATATTTGCCGGCTGCAACAGTATGTGAGTCTGACATTTTATGATCGTGTGCTGCTCCTGAACTACAACATGATTTTGCTTTTACTGGTTCCTCAACGTTTACTCCCTTATGTGGCTCTTTTTCCATTTCAATGGAATATTTACCCACAGCTGATAAAGCTTCCTGCATTTTTTCTGTCGTAATATGCTTTTCCATCGTGATAATCGCTTGTGGAGGATCAAGAGTAACTGTTGCTTCAATTCCGTTTATTTCATTGAGCGTTTTCTCTACTTTGGTTCTGCAACCATTGCAAGACATTCCTGTTATTTTATAGCTATGTATCATCATCTTTTTATTTAAAGTACTGAAACAAATTTCCGACTTATTTCTTTCTAGGGCATTACACAATTATGGATACGATTTGCATCATTATTACAAACCATCAATTTGATTGCGCTTCTGATTTTTTAAAATTTTAAAATTTGTAGGTGTAGGTCCTATGTGTGTTTTTAACTGGTTGCATATACCAATTGTATATGAAATATAGCCCAAATTCCATTATACTATTTTCATCCTATTCCGATAAATCGGCATAGTCTATCGGTATTATACCAGTAACTCGTAGACTCAATTATGAATTCGTTTGGTATTAAATCCGTAACATTATTAAAATTGAGTAGTATCGCAATTTCATTTAACGTTAATTCATTATAATGAACTACATCAATAATGATGTTCTTGATTTTCTCAATCCACGATCCACATTTCACTTACAATTTACATTGTTTACTTTAAAAAATAACATCTTATTTCTTACTTATACTTCTTTTTAAAAGTTGTGCATTAATCGCTACAATAATAGAACTTAAGCTCATAAAAACAACTCCTAGGGCAGGTCCTAATACAAAACCAGATAAATATAAAACACCTGCTGCTAGTAGTTATTAATTTATTTATTTTCGTTCATCATTCCCATTCCTTTGCTACCCATCATTTTCATACCAGACTGCATACACTCTTTACTCATCATTCCACCCTGCTGCATCATCTGCATCATCGACTGCAACATCTTAGGATCTTTCATCATTTCAGTCATCATTGATTGCATCATAACGTGGTTACCCATCATTCCCTGCATTAAACTTACGGACATTGTGCTGTCTTTCATCATCATTTGCATTCCGTTCCCCCCCATCATATTACCAATCATCATTTTATTCCCTTGCATGTTTACCATGAATTCCGTCATTAAATCGTGGTCGTTTGCAATAGTGCTAAAAAGTTCCTTTCTTGAATTAGGGTTTTCTAAAATTGCTTTGGGGTCTGTTTTTGAATTACAACTACTTAAAGTCACAAACACCATTAGTGATAAAATAATTACATTTGTTTTCATATTGTTTGAATTTGATTAAAAATTATTATTCATTTTAAGATTAATTTGTAGATTTAAGAAAATCTTCACTTATCTTCTTTTTCTATACTGTTGCAGAATCAATACCAACAGTAGTATAATAACCAATATTGCGACCCACCAGTACATATGTGCTCCCATGAAAGAGTAATCATTCATATGCATTTCACCGTTCATTCCATGATCATTCATAATTTTTTCGTATTAGAGTTAAATATTAATGATGTTCTTTATGATCTTCTTTTTTTTCTATTTTTTTCTCTTTCATTTTCTCCATCATATTCATCATTTTCTCGTTTTCCATCAAAGATTTACACATTCCAGACATCATTGCATCATCATTGTTAGCTTTTTCCATCATTTCTGACATCATGTTTTTCATCATTTCAGGATCTTCTTTCATCTTTTCCATCATTTTGGCATGATGTTCTTTCATCATCATCATTTTTCCGCTTTTGCTCTTCATCAATATTCCCATCATCTCTTTTGACATCGTTTCGTCATTGGCAATAGTGGTCATAATTTCGGCTCTTTTATCTGATTTTGACAGTATCTGATTCGTTGATTGACAGGAATGTAATAGTCCAATTAATCCAAATGCAAATAAAAATTTTTGTAGCATTTTCATGGTGTTTTAATTTTTATGATTATTTCATTATTTCGAATGCGAACGATTAGGGTTTCGTAGCGGTAAATGCTTGTTTGCAATATCCTTCATCATGAACATGCAGTAAGGGGAACAATAGGTTACAGTAGTATTTTTGATCCTTAAACTGATTAGTTATTTAAATTCAAAAAATTGCACAATTAATAAGCTATTTGAATTTAAGCTTGACCAAACTTTTAAACAAGTCATAATTCCATTATTTTTCACGCTATGTGCGTTAAAACGGAATTAAACCCCTCCCAAAAATTGGAGAGATTTCTTCCTTGTCCAAGCTTAGTTGTTTGGTCTTAGTTTCCGTTTCCGCAACATGATTTTTTTACTGGTTTCCCTTCTGTTTGGGGTATTTTATTAGAAGGGTTAGCCATAGTTATGGCATAATTTCCAGCTGCGGTTAAAGCTTCCTGTAATTGTTCAGTAGGAATATGGTTTACCATTGTTATAGTAGCTACCGGCGGGTCTAAAGAAACTCTGGCATCAATTCCAACTATAGCATCTAATGTTTTTTCAACCTTGCTACGACAACCATCGCAACTCATTCCGGTAATGTTATAAGAGTGTGTCATTTTTTTGTATTTTTAAATTAGTATCTCAAATATACAAACACATCTACTTTAAGAAGTTACACAATTAAGGATAAAGGTTGTAAGATTACATATCGTCAATCTCTTTTCTCTTTTTATCCTTCAATACTTTGAATTGTGTGGGTGTAAGTCCTGTATTTTTCTTGAACTGATTGCTCAAATGAGCGACACTACTATAATTCAATTGTATTGCAATTTCACTCAAGGTTAATTCATTATAAACCAATAGCTCTTTCACTTTTTCTATTTTTTGACTTATCAAATAATGCTCGATTGTCTTCCCTTCAATTTCAGAAAAGAGTTTACTCAGAGCACTATAATCTTGATGCAACTCAGACACCAAATAATCGGACAAATTGATTTTTAATTTATCGCCATTATAATGCACTAAATCAATAATGAGATTCTTAATTTTCTCAATCGACTGGCTGTTTTTATCATTTAGTAATTCAAATCCAAGGGTAGTGAGATTCTTTTCTACGGTTTCCTTCTCTTCAATAGATAACTCTTTTCCTAAAACCACTTCTCCTAAATTGATCGAAATAACAGGCAATTTCATCTTTTCTAATAAGGACTGAACTGCCATTAGACAGCGATTGCAAACCATGTTCTTGATGTAGATTTTCATTTTTTATGATGTGTAATTTGACTAGAAATAGATTAATTAACTTTTTATTCATTTTCAATAAGAAATGGAAAAAACCATCCCTAAATTGTACTAAATATGGACATTAAGACAAACATAATTACAGATTTCAATAGTTCACAACTCCTTAGAACAATATTATTTAATACTACAAACATCCACTTGGAGCAGTGACATTGTAGATACGTTCTGGCGGGAGAACAAACTGTAAGCAAATAAAACACTCATTATAAAGATTGCTGTGATTTGTACCTTCCTAATCTATTTGATTTCGCGTTTCACCTTCCCACACTTCAACATTTGACTACCGTAGTATGGATTACGAACTTCCTTGCTATTACTCAACCAAGTACTACCTCCATCATACATTGGACAGAAAAACTCATAAAGAGCATCTTTTGTTCCAGTAATTGCCATCATGTCAGTAATATCTTGACTTAATGTTTTGAAGTGTTCTCTTTGGTGATCTATTTGGCTTTTTGCAATATGCTCCGCATGCTCTGTTGCATCATCAATGATGTCTGCTAATTCTTTTTGCTGACCTTTTGTATAAGTTGACTTGTCAAACATCTTTAATGAAGCTTCTAATTTTAAACCTGCTTGAGCGGCCTTTTTAGAATCATCTGCGACTAAAGCTTCTTTTAACATAAAAAAATCAGAAAGTATGGCTTCTGCCTTGCTGTCTTTCATTTTGTCCATTTTCATTTTACTGTGATCCATTTTATGTTTTTCCTGCGCACTGGTAAAACTGAATACTAACAATAGCATTGCTGCTATACTTATTTTTAAATTTTTCATTTTTTTTGTGTTTAGTTATTTTTTAATGCTGTTAAGTATTGAATTATTCGTTGTTTTTGAGTTTCAGAAAATATAGCATTTCTGTGAATAAGGGTATAGGAACTCAAAGGCATTTCGTTATCTTCGATTTGACTTATTATTGATTTCAACTTACTCTTTTTCCTGCGATTTGATAATTCACCCCATTCATTGAAATTTAATTCTGCTTTACCATCTTTAATATGGCTTTCCATAAACCAAGCTCCGGGTTGAATACTACTATACCAAGGGTAATGCGTATTGTTGCTATGGCAATCATAACAAGAAGTTTGTATAGCAGTATTAATTCCTTGAGGAACGTTATTCACTATCATAAAATCTGTTTTGGGTACTTTATCATTTTTATTGCGCGTTGTGGGAATAAATTGAATCCCCACAAACACAATCAATAAAACCAATAAAATGATTTTGAAAATTTTCATTTAGTTTATTTGCTTTTTGATGCTACCACAATTTAGCATTTTTGAACCAAAATAGGGGTTTTTGATGTCTTTTACCTCACTCAACCACATTGCTCCTTTGTTGTTACTTGCCATTGGACAATAATCCTGATAAATTACCTTATCAGTTCCTAACAATATTATAATATCATTAATATCCGTGCTTAATGACTCAAAATGTTCTCTTTGGTGATCAATAGGATTCTTTATAATATGTTCTGCATGTTCTTTTGCGCTTTCTTGAATTTCCATGTATTCTTTATGAGTATCATCAGAAAGCTGAGTCATATCAAATTTAGAAAAAGCGGCTAAAAGTGCGGTACCACCTTTTGCTGTCTTGTCTTTATCATCAGCAACTAGACCATTTTTGATTTCAAAATAAGCATCTAGTATTGCAGCAGTAGCTGTGTTTTTAGTGGTATTTTGAGTTATTTTTCTTTGACCCATGTCTTTCATATCAGAATGATCGTGTCCCTCATGCATTTCTGTGGACATCTCTTCGTTACCCATGGTATCGTGCTCTTGCTCTTTATTATTTTTACAAGAAATGGTGATGCTTATTAAAGCTACTACTAAAATTCCGATTACTTTTTTCATGATTTTTTATTTTAATTTATTTTTAAATTACTTTAGGGTTTCTTTTACTTCTCCACATTTTGACATTGATACTCCAAAATAAGGATTTACTATTTTATCATCTTTACTTAACCAATTAGCGCCTTTATCGCTATTTGCCATCGGGCAAAATTGAACGTATGTACTTTCGTTTAAAGGTTTAAAAGCCTTTGTCATGGCGATCATCACATTAGAAATTGGCTCGAAAGAAGTTCTTATTTCTTTAATATTTTTTGAATCTGCAGCATGAAGAGTATGTTTTTTCAATTGTGTTTGATAATTCATCCATGCAGTATGGGCACCACCTTTGAAAACATTCATATTAATTTTATTTAACGCATTTTCAAATTCAAGAAAAGTCTTTTGTGCCGTTTTAAAATCATCTTTCGTCAAAGCATCTTTTAATTCGAAATAACTTCTATATAAGGGTTGTAAATCATTTTTTGCGTCGGTAGTAATTGAACTGTTAGTATTTTTTGCTACTTTTTGTACACTTTCATTCATTGTCATAGTCGCATTATCATGATTATGTTCCGTACTTGCTTTACTAGCCTCAAGATTCATCATACTAGGTTTCCCTGCTAACTGGGCAGCGGCATCTACATTGAATGTTCCATTGGCGACTATTTCTTCGCCCTCTTCCAAACCTTCTTCAATTATGTAATCATTTCCTAATAACGGACCTAAAGTGACTTCTCTTAATTTGAAACTAATTCCTTTTTCAGATTCGTTTTTTATATATACAATAGAACGTTTACCTGTCCACATTACAGCCGATTTTGGCACGCTTAACGTTGACTTACTCACATCTACTTTTGTTTTTACAGTACCCGAAACAAACATTTCTGGTTTTAATTTTAATCCACTATTCGCAACCTCAACCCTTGCTTTTGCTATTCTAGTCATTGGATTAATAAAAGGATCTATGAAAGCTATAGTGCCAGAGAAATTTTCTCCAGGAAAAGAAGCGATTGTATAGTTGACTTTATTCCCTTTTTTTACCAAACCCAAATCCGATTCATAAATTTCAAAAAGCACCCATACCCTGGATAAATCGGCAACATCATACAAGGTTTGTCCTTTTTGGAGATAATCTCCAAGCTCTACATTTTTTTTAATTATATAACCCGAAACATCGGCGTAGATTGGGAATTTATCTTGAACTTTTCCCGTTGAAATTATATTTTTGATGGTCGCATCGGCTACTTTCCAATTTTTCAATTTAATTTTTACCGATTCAAATAATTGTGGCTGAATGTCTTTTACGCTGTAAGCTTCAATTAATTCTTGCTGGGCACTGGCCAATTCAGGGGAATATACATAAGCAACTACTTGTCCTTTTTTGACATATTCACCTACGAATGAAACTTGAATTTTTTCGATTCTTCCTGGAATGTGTGAAGATTGGCTGTAAACAGCTTTTTCATTGACTTCAATTTTACCGTTTAAAGAAACTTCCTTAATTCCATCTGTATTTCCAACCTTATAAGTTGAAATTCCCGCTATAATCATGGCTGACTCTGACATGCTGATCGCATCTGGATCAGCACTATCATTACCTGACTCTAACGGAATTAAATCCATTCCACAAATAGGACAGTCACCAGCCTCAGGCTGTCTAATTTGAGGATGCATCGAACAGGTCCAAACCTCTACTTCTGAACTGACTTCTGTTTTTTCTTCTTCTTTTGAATCTCCGCCAAACAGCAAAGCACCAAGTAAAACCCCAAAAATCAGAGTGATTAGTATTACTATTTTCGTTTTTTTATCTATAATCATGATTAAAATTGTTTTGCTGTTAAATAATCTAACTCAGCTAGCTTGATATGGTAAGAAGTACGACTTGACAATTGCATTTTTTGATATTTTAAAAGTTCTTGTTGCATGCGCAAAACTTCTTCAAAATCTTTATTTGCATTACTATAATAAGTTAATAATAGGTTCAAACTTTTAGAAAGCGTGACTACTTGTTCTTCGTATAATTTTAATAAATCACGTTCTTTTTCAAGTTCAAACACAAACTTGTAGTAAGTCCCATTTAATTTATCCTCGACTGCTTCTTTTTGGAACGAATAGCTCTCTTGCATTAATTTAGCTTCACTAATGGCAGCATTATATTTTTTTCTAAAAATGGGTAAACTAACCGTTACCATGGGCATAATAACATCTTTACCCGAATCTGGAGAGTTATTCATTCCTGTACCTACAAAAACATAATCTAGTCCCAGACCTAGTTTAGGCGAACCTTGTTTTTTTGCCACCTCAATTCCTGCTTCAGAGGCTTGCTTTTTTAATTCCAATTCTTGTAACATTGGATTAGTACTTATAGCATCCTTACGATAATTAACAGGCAAATCACTTACGGTAATCTCCCTAGAAACGACAATTGCCTCATCATATTTTCGATTCAAAATACTGTTGAGCCATGATTTGAGTGCCGGCTCTTTTTTGTTTAAAATACCTAAATTAGTTTCGGCGTCTTTTAACATAATATCTACACGCAGTATATCTACTAAATTCCCATTGCCATTTTGGAATTTTGCATTGGCAATTTTTTTATAAGATGTTAAAATTTTGATATTCTCTTGCTCAATCTCCATAAGGTTTCGCAACTCATACAAGGGATAATATACTGTAGCAACTTGATAAAACAACTGGTTTTTGGTATTCAAAAAAGCTTGATATTTGCTTTCTGCCATTAAGGTTGCTGCATTTTTCTGTGCTTTTAAAGTTCCAAACCAAGGAAACATTTGCGAAAGCGAAAAACGCAAATTTTGCGGCCCAAGCCTGGTTTCTACAGGGGAAATAAAATACCCCATTGATAGACTTGGATCTGCTAATGAACTCACTTGTGGAATCCGCTGCAATGCGGCTTCAAACTCTTTATACTTCGCTTTTAGCTCCGGATTATTTTCGGCCGCAATAGTATAGTAATCGTTTATTGATTGTCCACTAGCATTGAAAGCCAACAACAAAACCGTTATAATTAGTATTTTACGCATCTCTCTTTTCTTTATTTTTGATTACCGTTTCTCTCCAATAGGCTTGTAATACAGGCACAACAAACATGGTCATGATTTGTATTGTCATCCCACCAAATGTTGGTATAGCCATTGGAATCATAATATCTGAACCTTTACCCGTAGAAGTTAGCACAGGAAGCAATGCAATAATCGTTGTCGCTGCTGTCATAACCGCAGGTCTAACCCTCATTTTTCCAGCTTCGACAACTGCATCCCGAACTTCGGTAACCGTTTGCGGATTTTTCTCTTCAAACACTTGATGGATATAAGATCCCATAATTACACCATCATCGGTTGCAATACCAAATAACGCGATAAAGCCGACCCAAACTGCCACACTTAAATTTATGGGGTGTACCTGAAATAAATCACGCATATTAACTTCTGCAATTGAAAAATTCAGAAACCAATCTTGTCCGTATAACCAAAGCATGATAAAGCCTCCTGCGAACGCAACAAACACACCCGAAAAATGGATTGACGACGCTATGATGGTTTTGAATTGAAAAAACAACAACAAAAAGATAACCACTAAACAAATCGGAATTACAATGGATAGCCTTTTCATTGCTCTAATTTGGTTTTCGTAACTCCCCGAGAATTTATAACTAATTCCTTGTGGAACTTTTAACTCCCCCGAATCGATTTTAGCCTGAATTGTTTTTTGAGCATCATTAACGACATCCACTTCTGCAAAACCATCATTTTTGTCGAATAGTACGAATCCAACCAAAAAGGTATCTTCACTTTTAATTGCTTGTGGACCTTTTTTATATTCAAATGCTACTAATTGACCAAGCGGAATTTGTGCTCCAGTAGGTGTTGCAACCAAAATTTTACCTAAAGCTTCAGGACTATCTCTTAATTCTCTAGGATAACGTACCCGTATTGGGTAACGCTCCCTTCCTTCTACTGTTGATGCTATTTTCATCCCTCCAATAGCTGTTTCAATTGTTTGCTGAATATCTTCTACACTTAAACCATAACGGGATATTTTCTCACGATCTATGTTTAAATGTAAATAAGGCTTACCAACAATTCTATCAGCAAATACGGCTTCTTTTTTTACAGAAGGTACATCTTTAATAATAGATTCAAGTTCTAAACCGAAATCTTGTATCGTTTTTAAATCTGGACCAAACACCTTTATTCCCATAGGCGCTCTCATTCCTGTTTGAAGCATTACCAAACGGGTTTCTATAGGCTGCAATTTTGGAGCTGATGTTACACCAGGTATTTTAGCTGCTTTTACAATTTCGTTCCAAATATCATCTGGAGATTTAATTATATCGCGCCAATTTCTATAGAAAGTACCGTCTTCATCTGGGATTAAGTTTTCAATAGAAATGGCTTGTTTCAAAGCTTGTTCATGAGTCAAACTATCTCCAGATTTAGTCACAAACCGATTATTTTTATCTGTTTTAAATCGCATTCGATGCCCCTTAGCATCCAAAATATATTCTGGTTTGTAATTGATAATATTCTCATACATAGAAATTGGTGCTGGATCCAAAGCACTTTCTACGCGACCTAATTTACCAACGGCCATATCTACCTCTGGAATATGATTTAGAATCATATCAAGTTGGCCAACTACTTTCCTATTTTGTTCTATACCTGCATGCGGCATTGAAGTTGGCATCAATAAATAACTACCCTCATTAAGTGTTGGCATAAATTCTGAACCAATTCCTGGGAAAGTATGTGAAGGTGCTGACCAAACTTTGGAACTTCTAATATCCCATCCTATTTTATCAAAACCTTTTGCAACAAAACCAAATGTACTATCAAAACCAATCCATACTAGAATACCAAAAAACAAAGTAACAAGTGGCAGTAACATAAACTTCCCTTTGTTTTCCAAACACCAACGAAGCAGTTGTTCATAATATTTCACAATACCTAATAAAGCAGATAATATAATACCTAACAAAGCAATTACAAATAGATAATTACCAACAACACTTATTTGCGGGCCTAACGGCATCCATTCTTGGGTTAAGAAAAAAGAAACTATAAATAAGACTACTACCAAGTTAAAGTGCTTCGTATAGGACTGATATTTCTGAGGGATTTTATGATTGAATAAATCATATAGTCCCATAATTGTTAAGGCTAAAGGAAGCCAAATTTCGAAATAAATACTTAGTAGAATTCCACCCGAAATAAATACATAACCCCAAAAACGTTTTACTCTTTTTTTGTCGTAATCAATTCCAAAAATATAATGTGCCAAAGAAGGAAGTACAATTAAACCTAAAACAAAAGCTCCCAACAAAGCAAACGTTTTGGTAAAAGCTAGAGGTCTAAATAATTTCCCTTCGGCAGATTCCATGGCAAAAACAGGTATAAAACTAACGATTGTAGTCGCCAAAGCAGTTGTAATAGCCGAAACAACTTCGGTAGTTGCTTCATAAATCACTTGCATTAATTTTGCACCTTTAGCACCCTGATTTTCTGGCATCTCAAGATGTCGGATAATATTTTCTACAAAAATAACACCTACATCAACCATTACACCAATGGCAATAGCGATACCAGAGAGCGCAACTACATTTGCATCTACGCCAGAATAACGCATGACAATAAAAGTCATAAGCACACCTACAGGCAGTAAACTTGAGATAATCAAAGAAGCTCTTAAATTTAAAACCAACAGTAAAACAACAATGATACTGATGAGTACTTCATGAGACAAAGCGGTTTCTAATGTTCCTATTGTTTCTTGAATTAATTCTGTTCGATCATAAAAAGGAACAATCGTTAATTGGCTCACAACCCCATTGGACAATGTTTTTTTGGGTAAACCCGAAGCTAATTCATTAATCTTAGACTTTACACCATTGATTACTTCTAGTGGATTAGAACCATAACGAGCAATAACCACTCCCCCAACAGCTTCTGCTCCTCCTTTATCTAAAATCCCTCTTCTAGTTTCTGGACCTAATGCAACTACACCAATATCTTTGATGCGTATTGGCACATTATCTTTTACAGCAACAACTGCTAACTCTATGTCTTCTACTTTTTTGACATAACCAAGACCTCTAACCAAATATTCGGCTTGATTGATCTCAATTGTTTTAGCGCCAACATCCTTGTTCGATTTTTGCACCGCAGTCATAACCTGCATCAAGCTTATATTATACGCCTTCAAAGCATCAGGGTTAACGTCAATTTGATATTCTTTTACGAATCCTCCAATAGAAGCTACTTCAGAGACACCTCTCACAGCATTTAAGCCATACTTTATATAGAAATCTTGGGCCGTTCTAATTTCTTGTAAATCCCATCCACCAGTTGGATTACCATTTTTATCTCTACCTTCTACTGTATACCAATACACTTGGCCTAATGCCGTTGCATCTGGACCCAATGACGGTTTTACATTTTCGGGTAGTAGACTATTGGGTAAAGAATTAAGTTTTTCTAGAATTCTAGAACGTGACCAATAAAATTCTATATCATCATCAAAAATGATATAAATACTTGAAAACCCAAATATTGAATTGCTTCTAATGGATTTTACACCAGGAATCCCCAATAAATAGGTCGTCAATGGGTAGGAAATTTGATCCTCGATATCTTGAGGTGACCTACCTTGCCATTGGGTAAAAACAATTTGTTGGTTTTCGCCAATATCAGGAATTGCATCTACTGCAACCGGATCAGAAGGAAAAAAGGGTAATTTCCAACTAAAAGGAGCCGTAGCAATTCCCCACAATATCAGTACCATAAGAATTAGTACTGTTATTAATCTATTCTCTAAGAAATATTTTATTATTTTATTTAACATCTCAATACAACATTTATAACCGATGAAAACTGGTCATTTAACTAATAAAGACTATTAGTTTCCATTTTTCAAATATCCCTCCAAAGAATTGTTACTTCGGTGGAACTGATTAATTAAAATTTCTTAAAGCCTCATTATTCTCTATCATATTGACAACAACTTGGCAGGTTGTCATACCCTTCTTTTTTAGCTTTAAATAGTGCAGTATCATATCCTGATTTAGCAATACGTTTTAGTATTTCTTCTTTATTGGTTTTAGTTTCATCATAGGTTACTGTTGCTATTTTTGTGTCTTTATTCCATTCTACTACCGCAATATCTTTGACATTACCTGCTTTTTCAATAGTTTTTTTACACATTCCACAGTTTCCGCTTATAACGACATTTTCTGTTTTAGTATTTTTAGTTTGTGCTCCCACTGATGTTGATAACAATACAACTATTGCTACCATTATTTTTAATAATGATTTTTTCATTTTACACGATTTTGGCATCCAAAGAAAACTTTTTTTGGATTTGATTTATTCTTAAATATATTTTGATTGATTAACAGCAACAAATAAATCCGAGACCTAGTTAAGAAGGAACATGAAATTTTTATTCGAAAAACTGTTAAGGGAATAGCAAAGCTATAAAATTGACACACTAATGGCTGTCAAGGAATAAATCTAGCTTATTTTAGGAATAAGCCATAAAGAAGAATATCCATCAGATAAAAAAGTAACTGATGTGTAAAACGCTTGCTTTTTGGTAGCAAAAATAAAATTACTTAAATGATTTTCGAATGCAAAAACTACAAACAAACTTGAATTTACTGAGCTAGTGCTACACATAGAATGTCCACATTTTCCATCACAGCTTTTTTTCTTTTCTTTTTTAGAACAAGAATCGGTACCACAACAACTTTTTTTCTCAGTTGCTTTTGCGGTCATTTCTTTGGAACAAGTTTCCTTTGATGAATTAGAATTACCACAAGCTATAGCACTACTAGGCATCAAGAAGACACCTAATAAAACTATAATATATATGTGTATTTTTTTCATTGAGAAACAATATTGAAAACAAAATTACTAAAACTTTTTTGTTTTACACGAAATATTATGTTAAAACAAGCTTAGTTTTTGCCTAAAACCGCAAACATAATAGATTGAGAAATAGACAAAATCACACTAAACAAGAGCGCTACAAGGAACCCATCTACTACAAATCCGCCTACAATGGCAGAACAAAATAAAATCATTACGGCGTTGATTACCAATAAAAATAATCCTAAAGTCAATATGGTAATAGGAAGTGTGAAAATCAAAATAAGAGGTTTGATAAACGTATTTAACAAACTTAAAACAAAGGCAACAATTAATGCTGTTGTAAATCCAGCTATGTGTACGCCTTTCAAAACGTGTGATAAGATTACTACCAAAACAGCGGTAATAAGCATTCTGAATATTAATTTCATATTGATATTTTTATTAACAAAGATAATTCTTTTTCTTATTGCTAAAAACAGTAATTTATTCACTTTTACAACTGATTTTTTTAAATCTAAAATTGTTAAAAGCGGTCGTGAGCAAAATTAGCTTAAAAACGAGCTTGCGAATTCATAAAACAATTTAGGATTTTCGGCATGAAGCCAATGTCCTGCGTTTGGAATAGTTTCTAACTGCATTTGCGGAAAATGAATGTTGATATTTTCAATGTCAGAATCCAAAATATAGTTAGAGTTACCACCACGAATGAAAAGTGTTGGTTTATTGAAAACGGCTTCATCAGGAAGGGCTAAGCCAATTTCGCTGATCTTTTCATTAAATACCGCAAGATTAAAACGGAAAGCCAATTGTCCTGGCTCTGCCCAAAACAAGCTTTTCATCAAGAATTGACGGGTTCCAAAATCGGTGATGAAGTTGCCAATTATTTCTTCGACTTCTGCACGGCTTGGTTTTTTGGAAAAATCAACAGCATTAAGTCCTGCCAAAATGGTTTGGTGGTGTTGGGGATAGAATTTTGGCCCAATATCGGCAACAATTAGTTTGTTGACTTTTTCGGGATAAGTACAAGCAAAAAGCATGGCTGTTTTCCCGCCCATTGAGTGACCAATAACATCAACTTGTTCTAAACTGTTGGCTTGGCAATACTCATAAATATCTTTGGCCATGATTTCATAGCTAAAATCTTCGGATTGTAAACTGCGTCCATGGTTGCGCATATCGAGCATGTGAACTTGAAAACCTGCGGCACCGAATTGTGTTCCGATTGTTTTCCAGTTGTCTGACATTCCTAGAAATCCGTGGAGGATTAAAAGGGGTTTTCCTTCTCCTTCTATTTTTGAATATAGCATTTTATTAGATTTTAGAAAATTATTCCGCAAAGTCTCGTAAAGTAAACACAGAGCTACTCAAAGAGATTAACAGGCTACTTTTTTATTTTTTATTTGCGAAAACAATTACTATTTTTCTTAGCGACTCTCTGTGAAAGCTTTGCGCATCTTTGCGAAACAACTATTACTTTAATTTTTGCAAATACATGTTCACTACATTTTCGAGACCTAAATATAAGGACTCGGCGATTAATGCGTGACCGATAGAAACTTCTAATAGTCCTGGAATGTTTTGTTTGAAAAACTGAATATTGTCTAAACTTAAATCGTGACCGGCATTGATTCCTAGTCCTAATTCGTTTGCCAATTCGGCCGCTTTGATATAGGGTTCGATTCCGTTTTGATTACCTAGACTGTATTGGTGCGCAAAAGCCTCGGTGTATAATTCGATTCGGTCTGTTCCTGTTTTTCTGGCAGCTTCAATAATATCGAGTTGCGGGTCAACAAAAATTGACGTACGAATATTGTTGCGTTGAAACTCTTGAATCATCTCAGTCAAATAGGCTTGGTTATTTATTGTATCCCAACCTGCAGATGAAGTGATCGCTCCAATAGCGTCAGGCACTAAAGTCACTTGTTCAGGCCTACATTCTAAGACTAAATCGATGAAATTATGTTGCGGATTTCCCTCGATATTGAACTCGGTATAAACGATAGTTTTTAAATCACGTGCATCTTGATAACGAATGTGACGCTCGTCAGGACGCGGGTGAATGGTGATTCCTTGCCCACCAAATTTTTGAATATCGGTCGCTACTTTTAATAAATCAGGCACATTCCCACCACGTGCATTACGTAAAGTTGCTATTTTATTAATATTTACACTTAACTTTGTCATTGGAATACTTTTTGTTTCGGTATTATTAAAGAATAATGAGGACAAAAATACAAAGTAAAAGGTAGGTGATTTTGCCTTTTTTTGATTATTTTGCATAAAATTTGAGGATTTATTTACGATGGAAATTACAGACTACATAACTAACGACCACAAAGCCATTGACTGTCAGGAAACTATCGAGACCGTTAAGGGCTTTTTTGCGGAATTACATTTCTCACATTTCCCTGTTGTAGAAGAAGGTATATACATAGGAAGCATCGCCTCTGACGACATTGAGACCTTTGATGGTGATAAAAAAGTAATTGATTATAAATACACTCTCGAAACTTTCTTTACTAGAACAACCTCTATTTGGCTCGAAGTCTTAGAAATATTTGCTAAAAACCATAGCAATTTAATTCCAGTTCTTGATGAAGAAAACAAATATGTAGGCTATTATGAAATAGAGGAAATCATGACTTTTTTCCACCAGACACCTTTTTTAAAAGAACCTGGAAGGATTATTAAAATTAAAAAAGGTATTTTAGATTATTCTATGAGTCAAATCACTCAAATTGTGGAAAGCAACAATGGAAAACTATTAGGTTTATTCATTTCAGAATCGGATATAAGTACCGTGGAAATAACGCTAAAAATTAGCCTTGGCGCAATTAATGAAATTGTGCAGTCATTCAGAAGATACAATTACGAAATTACATCAGAACACCATGAAGACAATTACATCAATAATCTAAAAGAGCGTTCTGATTATTTAGATAAATACCTAAACATTTAATTATCGTTTCATAGGCAAGCGAGAAATAAAAAAAACATTTAAACGATAAAAAGAACTAATGAAAATAGCCCTTTACGGTCAATATTATCAAGATAGCACGGAGCCCATCATTTTGGAAATTTTAGAATATTTCTCTAAAAACGAAATTGAATTAGTGATTGAAGCGAATTATTACAAGATTCTATTAGCTGAAAAAATGATTTCATCAGGACACAAAACCTTCTCTACACATACTGAAATCGACTCCAGTTTTCACATGTTAGTAAGCATTGGTGGCGACGGAACCATTTTAAGAGCAGCTACTTACGTACGAGATTCAGGTGTACCTATTCTAGGAGTTAATGCTGGAAGGTTGGGTTTTTTGGCAACTGTACAAAAAGAGAATATTAGTGAATTTTTACAAATTGTAATCGACAAAAAACACAGTCTATCTAAAAGAACCTTATTGAGTTTGACTTGCTCTCCTAAAAACGAAAGTTTGGAAGATATTAATTTTGCCATGAACGAAGTATCTGTTAGCCGCAAAGACACTACTTCGATGATTACTATTGAGACTTATTTGAATGGTGAATATTTAAATTCATATTGGGCAGATGGATTAATCATCTCTACACCTACTGGGTCTACTGGGTACTCCTTAAGTTGCGGAGGCCCTATTTTAACTCCTGACACCACCAGCTTAGTTATCACACCTATCTCCCCACATAACCTTAATGCAAGACCACTGGTTATTCCAGACGATACTGAAATCAGATTAAAAGTATCTGGTAGAGAGGAAAACTATTTGGTTTCCTTAGACTCCCGAATTACATCAGTAGGAAATGAATCAATCTTAACTATAAAAAAGACTCCATTTCAAATCAATATGATTGAAATACCTGAGGAAACTTTTCTAAAAACATTGCGTTCAAAATTACTTTGGGGAGAAGACAAAAGAAATTAAGTACCTCTATTTTCAAAATGAACTATACGAATCCAAGCAATTTTTCGTTTTTACTCTATCAATAACGGGATAGAAAACATTTAAAAACGCCTAAAAGCCAAATAAAAACGACATTTATCATATTCAATCTTGATTAGTATCGATAATTATTATATTTGCAGGCTATTTTCAATTAAAATGACGAAAAAAATAAGCATATTCATATACTTAATACTAAGTACTGCCATGTATTCGCAGATTCATGAAGTGGGTGTTTTTCTTGGAGGTAGTAATTACATTGGTGACATTGGGCCAACAACCCATATAGCGCCAAATAAACTAGCCCTAGGCTTACTTTACAAATGGAACAAAAGTCCAAGACACAGTTATAGAATTGCCTATATGCAATCAAACATAACATCAAACGACCTTGATTCAAAGGAAGCCAGTAGAAACCTAAGGGGATATCGTTTTGAAAATAATATAAAAGAAGTATCTTTAGGCCTTGAATTTAATTTTTTCGACTTCAATCTTCATCAAATAGGGAATAAAACAACACCTTATGTGTATAGCGGAGTAAGTTATACGAGGTATAGCAGTTTGTTTTTTATCAATGGAGAAGAGAAAACAAATTCAAGACGTGGTACTATTGCTATTCCGATGACAATAGGAATTAAATCAAAATTGAATCGAAGCTTTATATTAGGATTAGAAGTAGGTGCAAGATATACGTTTGCAGATGATTTAGACGGAAGCAAAACTAAAAACCAAAACCTAAGTCACCTTAATTTTGGCAATATAAATAATAATGATTGGTACGTTTTTTCGGGTGTAACATTAACTTATACCTTTGGCGAAAAACCTTGCTATTGCGCAGATTAAAAATGAATTTACTAGACAATATAGATACGAAGCGGTTACCTGAACATATTGCCATCATCATGGATGGTAATGGACGTTGGGCCAAAAAACAAGGCCTTTTAAGAGCTTTGGGACACGAAAGAGGTAGCGAATCTGTAAAAGACATCATTCGCACATGCAATAGGTTGGGGATTAAAAACCTAACTTTATATGCATTTTCAACTGAAAACTGGAATCGACCAAAAATAGAAGTTGACACCTTAATGAAGATCTTGGTTAAACAACTAAGGAAAGAACTATCAACTCTTGAAGACAAAAAAATACGATTAAACACCATAGGAAACTTTGACCAACTTCCAACTTCTGTTCGAAACGAACTGAATGCGGTAAAAGAAAGAACAAAAGATTTCACTACCATGACGCTTACTTTGGCACTAAGTTATGGCGCCAGAGAAGAGATTGTCAATGCGGTTAAAAATATCAGTGATAAAGTTAAAAATAATATAATTTCAATTGACTCTATTGACGATTTAATTATAAATGAGCATCTTTACACGCATAATTTACCAGATGTCGATTTATTAATTCGCACTAGTGGAGAACATAGGATAAGTAATTTTTTGTTGTGGCAAATAGCCTATGCAGAATTATACTTTACTGATATTTTATGGCCTGACTTTAAAGAACAAGATTTATATGAGGCTATCATTAGTTATCAAAAAAGAGAACGCAGATTTGGAAAAACAAGTGAACAAATTAAATAATTTTTTAGTGTTGAACAAAAATATAAAAACAGTATTAATCTTTTTAATTTTGGTGAGTTTTTCGCAAATCAAAGCTCAAAAAAGACCCGATTTTGATAATGGCGAAAAATATATCATTGCAAAAGTTTCACTTACTAACAAAATAAGCTTTAACGACCAGACTGTCGTTACATTTGCAGGACTAGAAAAAGGACAAACTATAACTGTTCCTGGTGAAGAAATCAGTAGTGCCATCAAAAAACTTGGAAAACTTGGCCTTTTTGAAGAAATTGCATTTTATGTAAATAAAATAGAAGGCGACAGCATCTATTTAGACTTAGACATAAAAGAATTACCTAAGCTAAATGATGTTAAATTTGTAGGAATTAAAAAGAACAAAGTAGATGCATTAATCAAAGATAATGGTCTTACCCAAGGCAAAGTCGTTAATGAAAATCTAATTACAACTTCCAAAAACTACATCGAGAACAAGTACAAAAAAGACGGTTATTTCAATACAAAAGTAAATATCAACACCGTTATTGACACTTCAGTTATCAACCAGGTTAACATGGTTGTAGCTATCGATAAAGGAGAGAAAATAAAAATCCACGAAATTGACTTTATAGGCAATACTAAGTTGTCTGACAAAACATTGCGTAAAGCAATGAAAGACACAAAACAAAAAAACATATTCCGTGTCTTTAAAGCATCTAAATTCATCAAATCAAAATACAAAGAAGACTTAGAAAAGGTAATTGCATCTTACAAAGAAAAAGGATATAGAGACGCAAGAATAATCTCTGATACAGTTGCTTACAACAAAGAGAAAAATTTATTATCTATCAAGATTAATGTAGAAGAAGGAAACAAATACTACTTTGGCAACATCAAATTCTTGGGTAACACAGTATATCCAGACCACTTTTTAAGTCGTTTAATAGGCGTAAAAAAAGGAGAAACGTATAATGGAGTACTTCTTGAAAAAAGAATTGCAGACAAGACAAAACCTGACGGAGAAGATATCACCAATTTATACCAGAATAATGGTTATTTATTCTCCAGTATTAATGCAGTAGAAGTAAAAACTGCTAATGACAGCATTGATTTTGAAATAAGAATCACTGAAGGACCTCTAGCCTACTTCAACAAAATTACAGTGGTTGGAAATGACAAAACAAATGACCGTGTCATTTATAGAGAATTACGTACTAAGCCAGGTGAAAAATACAGTAAAGAATTATTAGTTAGAACCATTCGTGAGATTGGTCAATTAGGATTCTTTGATCCTGAAGCAATAGATCCTAAATTTAAAAATGTAGATGCAGGAGCGGGTACAGTAGACATTGAATATAATCTTGTAGAAAAAGGATCTAGCCAAATTGAACTCCAAGGAGGTTACGGTGGTGGTGGTTTCATTGGAACATTAGGGTTGTCATTTAACAATTTCTCAGCTAGAAATTTAGGCAATAAAGATGCATATAAACCATTACCTATGGGAGACGGACAAAAAGTATCCCTTAGACTACAAGCAAGTACCTATTTCCAAACTTATAGTCTGTCTTTTTCTGAGCCTTGGTTCGGACAAAAGAAACCAGTTCAATTCAGCACTTCCTTATCTTACAGTAAGCAATTCTTAACAAATTACCTTTCTTCATCTGGTGTTGACAAGAGTAAAAGTTTTAACATCTTGACTTTATCTGTAGGACTTGCTAAAAGATTAACTGTACCAGATGATTTCTTTGTTCTTTCACAAAGTTTGAGTTACCAACATTATGATTTAAATAATTACAACACTGGTCTATTTACATTTGGAGATGGAACATCAAGAAATGTATCTTATACCATTGGAATTACACGTAATAATAAAGGAGTCAACCCAATATTCCCAACTTATGGTTCAGAATTTAGTTTGTCAGGTAAATTCTCCCTCCCATACTCCTTGTTGAATGGGATCAATTATGCGACATTAGGCGACGAAAAGGAAAACAAATACGTTTATAGCGGTACAGCTTACACAGGTACTAATGGCGAAATTGTAAGCCCCGGAGATTACGTAGAAGCTGTGCCAACTTCTACAAATCCCACACCTAATAGAGTTTCTGACTACAAAGATGCAGTTGCAGACGTCTCAAAAGTGGATCAAAAGAAATTTAATTGGTTGGAATATTACAAAATAAAATTCAAAGCTGATTGGTACACCAAAATTTATGGTAAATTAGTACTTAGAACATTAACTGAATTTGGATTTTTAGGAGCATACAATCAAGATAGAGGTGTGATTCCTTTTGAACGATTTTATGTAGGTGGTGATGGATTAGCCAATTATTCTATGGACGGTAGAGAAACGATACAATTAAGAGGATACCAAAACAATTCATTAACTCCAATAATTGAGGACAAAACCAGTACTAGTTTTGGTCAACAAATTGGAGGTACTGTTTACAATAAGTTCTCAATGGAATTAAGATATCCTATCACATTAAAATCATCCGCCTCAATTTATGCCCTGGCATTTATGGAAGCTGGAAATGCATTTGCAAATTTCAACACTTACAATCCATTTGACTTAAAACGTTCAGCAGGGGTTGGATTACGTGTATTCATGCCTGCATTTGGATTACTAGGAATTGATTTCGGACATGGTTTTGATGCAGCCACTGGGCAAACTGATAAAAGTGGATGGCAAACCCACTTCATCATTGGTCAACAATTTTAAAAAATTATTGTTTCTAATTTTTAAGCTATGAGAAAATATTTTTTAGTTTTAGTTATAATTTTAGTCTATTTCAATACTGCTTACTCTCAAACTAGAGGAACTAAGATTGGTTATATTGATATGGAGTATATTTTACAAAATGTTCCTAACTATATTGAAGCTAACGCACAACTAGAGCAAAAAGCACAAAAATGGAAACAAGAAATTGAAATCAAAAAAAATGAAGTAAATAAACTTAAAGAAGCCCTTAAAGCAGAAAAAGCATTACTTACGAAAGGTTTGATAGATGAACGAGAAACGGAGATTAAATTTCTTGAAACTGAAGTATTGAATTTACAACAACAACGTTTTGGTCCTAACGGAAATTTGACTACTCAAAAGACAGACTTGATTAAACCAATTCAAGACCAAGTTTTCACAGCGATACAAGATGTTGCTGAACAACAAAAATATGATTTCATTTTTGACAAAACTTCTGATTTCACAATGATATTCGCTGCAAAAAGATATGACATTAGTGACTTAGTGTTGCGAATTATAAATCGTTCCAACAAAAGAGAACAATTATCTAAAAAACAACTTCAAGCAGAAATAGAAAAAGAGAAAAAAGAAGATGCTGTTGATGTGAATCCTAATTTAGTTGATAGACAAAAAGCTTTAGATGCTAGAAAAGCTGAAAGAGAAAAAATATTAGAAGATCGCAAAATTGCTGCTGAACAAAAGAAAAAAGACTCTGAAGATAAAAAGGCTCGACTGATTGAAGAAAGAGAAGCTAAAAAAGCTGGGACTACAGCAGAAGCATCTGAAAGATCAACTACAATAGATAGAAAAGATGTAGCTGCAGAAATAGAAGCTAAAAAACAAGAACAAGCTGACGCTAGAGCTAAAATACTGGCAGAACGTAAAGAAGCTGTCGAAAACAGAAAAAAAGAAGCCGAAGAAAAAAGAGCCAAACTGCTTGAAGAAAGAGAAGCTCAAAAAACTGGCACGATTTCTGCCTCTACTAAAACAGAAGAAACCAAAACAGAAACAAGCAAACCTGTAAGTACCACTACCGCCAAAAAAGTGGAAATTGAAAAAGGAGAGCCACTTGATGCAAGAGCACAAGCATTAGAAGATAGAAAAAAATTACTAGAAGAACGTAAAAGAGAGCTTGAAGAAAAAAGAGAAAAAGCACTTCAAGTACGGGATTCAATTAAAAACGCAAGAGAAATACAATTAAAACAATAACTAAATAATTACTTAATATTTTTAAACCGATGAAACAAATTAAAACTTTATTAATTGCTGCAATCTTTATTCTAGGAGCAAATCAAACTATTAATGCACAAGCTAAATCAGCTCACGTCGATGTTAGTGAAATCATGGCTAAAATGCCAGCAATGTTAGACGCACAAAAACAACTTGAAAAATTAAGCGGTACTTATGATTCCGACTATAAAAAAATGGTTGAAGAATACCAAGCAAAATTAAAAAAATACGAAGCTGAATCAGCTACCGTAACTGACGCTGTTAATGGAGATCGTTCTAAAGAAGTACAAGACATGCAAAAAAGAATTGTTGACTTTAGAGACAATGCTCAAAAAGAATTACAACAAAAAGAATCAGATATCGTAAAACCTTTAATGGAAAAAGTAAGAGCTTCTATCCAAAAAGTTGGAAAAGCTAAAGGTTTTCAATACATTCTTGATGGCTCTACTCTTTTACTTGCTGATGGTCCAAACCTTACTGCAGATGTAAAAAAAGATTTAGGTTTCTAGAAATCAAATTTATAAAACTATAAAAAGCGTTCTATTTCAACTGTTGAAATAGAACGCTTTTTTTTTAATAAAACTATTTAGGAAAATCAAGAAAGAGCACTTAACTTTGTTTTGATGGATAATAACAAACCTATAGGCATATTCGATTCTGGAATTGGAGGAACTTCAATATGGAGAGAAATTTACCATTTATTACCTGACGAAAAAACTATCTATTTAGCCGATAGCAAAAATGCTCCATACGGTCAAAAGACTAAAAATGAAATCATTGCTTTGTGCATAAAAAACACTGATTTTTTACTCCAAATGGACTGTAAGCTCATTGTTGTAGCTTGTAATACCGCCACAACAAATGCAATAAAAGAACTGCGTGCAAAATACAAAGTACCATTCATAGGTATTGAACCAGCAATCAAACCAGCTGCCCTAAATTCTAAAACGCAAAAAATAGGAATCCTAGCAACTCAAGGCACACTAATTAGTGAGTTGTTTAATAAGACTGCTGATAAATTTCAAACGACCAAAATACTGGAACAAGTAGGACACGGATTAGTACAACTAATTGAAGGAGGCAAAATTAACTCCCCAGAGATGACAGAACTGCTAAACTCTTATTTACAGCCAATGATTCAAGCTGATATTGACTACTTGGTATTAGGTTGTAGTCACTACCCTTATCTTATTCCCCAAATAAAAAAGATACTTCCAGATCACATTCATATCATTGATTCTGGACAAGCTGTTGCCAGACAAACTCAAAATCTACTGAACAATAAAGTAGGGGTTTCATCTTTAAAAAATAACAACCCTGTTTTTTATACGAATACAAATCCTGCAGTTCTAAAAGAAATATTGGGTACTACTTACGATGTTATTCAAAAAGATTTTTAGTTTATTCAATTTTCCTCTTCACAAACCAAAGACCATCTAAACTTAAGTTTAGTGATATCTTGTGATAATTTTCTTTAATCAAACCGCTGGTTACACTCCCTTTTTGTCCATAAGAATAAGAGATATTCAACATTGAAAATGTATTATCTATTGGCAAAGAAACACCCACAGAAAAAGCAACATTTTTAATTTTTTTACTATCAACTTCTAGATAACCCGTGTCATAATTAAAACCCGTTGAATATTTAATATGATCAAAGTAAGATCTCCCTTTTTTTTCTTTATCAAAAGACAATCCAAGTGCTAACTTATCCTGATTCGTAAACACACCATAAGAAGCTGATTGATTAACACTAGACCAAAAGCTTTTTTGATAATCCATAGAAAAATTATAATTTTTCCTAATTTTTTTACTAAGACCAAAGCCTACTTCTAGCGGCATCACATAATCATTCACATCCAATGAAAGTCCTGAAACTACTGTAACGGTACTAGAACTTGTAACCGAACTAATGGATTCAACTTTTGATGCATTAATTTTGGTTGGAGATTTAAACGTTGTCCCTATTGTGAACGTAGAATCAATTACAAACTGAGAACCTGCTTCTAAACGAACACCACTATAATTTGTCGTTTTGTCTATATATAATAAAGTACTTTGAATCAAATAATTTTCAGCAACTGAAGAGCTCCCAAAAAGAGCAGAGCCTTTAACTCCCAATGAAAAACGATTACTAACTCTATAACCATAAGAAACATCAAAATCATTTAAACCTCCAGTTCCAGTAGCACTATACAAATAGTTCTCATTACTATCTTTAATACCTAAAGACATATTAGATATTTTAAAAGCACTACTAGTGTATGGTTTTAAAGCTACACTAACAGCTGACTTCTGGCTTATAGGAAAAGCAAAAGCTAGATGAGAAAACTGAACATTATTTCGAGTTTCTTTATTGGACGCATCTTGATAGCTAGTAACAATCGCTTTTCCACCTACATCGAATAAAAAATGGTTCTGATACATAAAACCCAAAGAAGCAGGATTTAAATTATTTATAAATTTATTCGAAGGCAAAGCAATACCCGAAGAGCCTATTCCTGGTAGTCCGCCAAAATCAGCATCATACTCAGAACCTAATCCAAATAAAGAATAAGGAGAACTAGAAACACTTTGCGCAAAACCAAAACCAGTTATGATCAACATAACTGACACTAATATTATTTTAATTTTCATCTAATAAGATATATAATAGATTTTTAATTGAAGTTTATTCTCTTTACTTTTCTGATCTGCTAGCACTAATCTATTAACCCCTTTAGCTATACTAGGCAAAACAAAAACTAATGACGATTTGGCATCAGAAAGCTTTACCAACTCACTTTGCAAAAACGAACTTAATGATAATTTGTAACCCGTATTCTCATTAAACTCATCTGTTTTATTACTCAAAACAGCATACAAGGTCGAACCGGATGAGGAAGTAAGACTCCTTTTTATCCTATTTAAATTGTCGCACACATAAACTTGTAAAGAATCAGGCAAAGGATATTTGCTAGAATAAGTACCATTAACAGGCTTAATCGTAAATTGAGCATCTACGATGACGCCATTTTCATACAATCGTTTTAATTGTTTAATATTTGGAAAATCAACCCGACAAGCTATACCCGTCCCTGATTGGACAAACCCTTTATTACTTGTGACTACACTTGATAATTTGGATGTAGAACTTGGCAAATTCTCTATTAAAGTCCCCTTTTTATCTAAAGAAAAATTATTAAACTGTTTTGCTCCGTCATAAATACCAAATGTTACTAAAAGGGAACTTTCGCTTTGGGATAAATATTTAGAATAATACAGTCTTAGTTCGCTTGACAAATTAAAACCTATAACATTGGAAGAATTAGTTGCTGACGCCTTAATCACAAAACCCTTAAAATATTCAATAAATTCATCTGTATTCGTTATCTCTTTGGATTTTAATTTTTGAAAAAGTGTATTTCCAAAATCATTACTCAATACCACACTTACAGAATCTTGACTATTCGGTTTCGGTTTGAAAGAAACGGTACCTAAGCTCTCACTGTCATACGTTAAATTTGAATCATTATGAAAAGTACCATCCTCTAGTGTAGTTTTTACCTTTTGTTGAAGTCGATGGATACTAAAGGAATGTACTTGGGTAGTATCTCCATAATAATATTTATCTAATTTCATAACCATCCTTATAGAATCAAAAACATAATTCCCCCCTTCGGTATCTGAACTACTGGCATTAACAGCGTACGTACTTCCTGACAACTGAAAATAACTATTTGCTTGAACTTTTCCAAAAATAGGATCGTCATAACTCCCCACCGCTATTCGGTACTTACTAGAAGTCACCAATGAATCCAACTGAATTGTAGACACATCAACAGTCATTGTATCCACTAGTATCACATTGTTGTTAATTTCTAAATAATCTGAACCAACAACAAAAGTACCTGTATCAATATCTGAATCACAAGAAACTATCACAATACTCAAAACTAGTATTAGAAACCGCTTATACATAAATGTTTTTCAACAAATATAAATGAGAGGGATTGAAGACACATAATAAGTTATACGAGTATACATTTTTAATCTATCAGTAACTTGATTTAACCTACAACATCACAACAACTTTCACAAAAACCTTTAACTGATATTTAGGGGTGTTTGTCTATGAAAAAGGACCATTCATATATCTTCTTTTTTTAAAATTAATTATAAATCTATTTTTGAACCAATAACAGAGTTCATGACAAAAAACACATTTACAAACCTATTATTTATGATTGCTACCTCATTTATATCAGCTCAACAGACTTATGATATTGATGCAAATACAAATACACAATCAACAAGTATATTCAATAAAAATGAAAACAAAATTAAAGTATCTGCCAAGACACTCATTAATCCTAAAACTGCATTAATCAACTCGGTAGAATTACTGAACATCTCAATTGATTATAAAATGACCAATTATAATTATGCGGAACAACTTAATTCATTTAATAGGATCGCATATAATATTGGAATTGAACATGAGTTTTCATCAAAAACTAAATTAAATTTCAATTTCAACCCTGCAGCTGGGTTTCAGAAAGATTTCGGAGCTTCAGACATCATACTATTAGGAGGATTAGAAATAGAATATCATTTTAACCCTAAAAACTTTTTGAAGCTAGGAATTCAAAGAAATACCATTTTTGGCAAAACTCAAATTTTACCAACTATAACATTTCACCACCAAGTAAACCAAAAATTATCTATTGATGCTGGTTTCCCTAGCACAAGTTTTTCATATTCAAACAACGCCAGAAACCAATTTATATATACAACCTCATTCAGCGGAAGTTCTTATAACATTGATCAATCACCTTTTTCAAACAAATTGACAACTCTTTCAAAAGTTGAGTTTTCAAATTTAAATACACAGTTAGAATATGAACGAAATGTAGATTCCAATTGGTATTTAAATTTAAAAGGTGGATACGATTTTAATAAAAAATTCATAGCAATTGACCAAAAAAACAATCTACTAAACGACTTAAATAACAGCAAGGGATACATCCTTTCATTCGGCATAAAATACAAACTCTAATACAACTAAAAAACATGAATATTTATAAAAAAATTTCAATTTTCACAGCACTTCTAATCAGTATATCATTTGTTAGCTGTAGCACTGACGACGATGAAGAATTATTAGGCAACTGGGTAAAAAAATCTTCTTTTGACGGTCCAGCTCGCTCTAGCGCAACCAGTTTTGTTATTGGAAGTTTTGCCTTTGTAACTACCGGCTATACTGGTGACGAATATCTTAACGATCTTTGGGCATACAACTCTGATGGTGATTACTGGGAACAAAAGGCAAATTTCATTGGAACAGCTAGAAGCGCAGCATCAGGATTTCAATTAGACAACAAGGGATATATTGGCCTAGGTTATGACGGAACTAATAAATTAAAAGATTTTTACCAATACGATCCCATGACAAATATCTGGACAAAAAAATCAGATTTTGGTGGAACTGCTCGTTATTCTGCTGTAGGATTTCAAGTTGGCAACAAAGCATATTTTGGTACAGGATACGACGGAAACTATCTAAAAGATTTCTATCAATACAGCCCAACAACTGACTCGTGGATGCTTGTAAGTGGTTTTGGCGGAAACAAAAGAAGAAACGCAACAGTATTTGTCATAAACGACAAAGCGTACTTAGGAACTGGGGTTAACAGCGGTGCTTATCAAACCGATTTTTGGGAATTTGACCCAAGTACAGAAGTATGGACAAAGAAAAGAAGCTTAGACGATTCCGAAGACGATCATGACACTTACTTAATCACAAGATCAAACGCCGTGAGTTTTTCTATGAATGGTTTGGGCTATATTGCATGTGGTGAATATTCGAAAACCATTTGGGAATACAACCCTACAACTGACCTTTGGAACGATAAAACTTCTCTAGAAGGATCTGCGAGAACGGATGCAATTGGTTTTGCCATCAATCAAAGAGGTTTTGTTTTACTTGGAAAATCAGGCTCTTCCTATTTTGATGATGCTTGGGAATTCAAACCATTAGAGGAACAATCAGATTATGACAATTAATAATAATAAAAACACAAAGCGCTTCTGGTTCAATAACCAGGAGCCTTTTGGCTATTCACAACTAGCAAAATACGCCTTCTTTTTGGCAATGTACCTATGTTTGGTTTCCTGCAATTATAAATCCAGAATGAGTGTTAGCACCATAAAAACTGAAAATGGATGGGGCTATACGATAACTCAAAATGATAAAATAATCATTAAACAAACCATTATACCAGCGGTAGAAAACAACAGTAGTTTCAAATCAAAAAGGGACGCAATGAAAGTTGGAGAGCTTGTTTTGCAAAAATTGAACAACAATTTATCTCCAACAGTAACCAAAAATGACTTAAATTTATTGTCGATAAAGATATAAATGAAGCTAGAACAAATAAAAGATACTATTTCAAACAAAATACTTATCCATAGTATTATTTGGTGCTTATTTATTCTGGCAGCATTAATTCCGTTCTACGAAAACAAATCAAATATCAATAGTGATTTTTGCTTTCAGTGGATTTCAGGAATAAGCTTATTTTACGTCAATTTTTACTACCTAGTTCCCCGATTTCTTTTACAAAAAAAACTATGGGAATATTTGATGATTCTCTTTGCAATTATCGTTTTATTTCTGATGATTCGCCTTGCGTTCTTCCCTCATGAAATACATCTTGAAGATCATCCAATAGAAAATTTTACCCCAAAAAGAAGGCCTCATTTTTTTATGAAATTCTTGCCTATTTTATTTTATCTTTTTATTACCGCAGGAAGCACGGTTATAAAGACTCTTTCTGAATATTATACCAATCAACAAAACAAATTGATTGCAGAATCGACTCGAACGGCGACAGAGCTAAATTATTTAAGAAAACAAACCAATCCCCATTTTTTATTTAATGCCTTAAATAGTATTTATTCATTGGCATATCAAAAATCAGATAAAGTTCCTGACGCTATCGTCACCTTATCTGAAATGATGCGTTATATGCTTTATGAAACTGATAATCAAACTGTATTTTTAGAAAAAGAAATAAATTATATCAAAAACTACATAGAATTACAAAAATTAAGACTGAATAATATTGAAAACATCTATATTAATATTCATGGAAACACGAAAGACAAACAAATAGAACCTTTGTTATTAATTGCTTTTGTTGAGAATGCTTTTAAATACGGAACCAATTATAAAGGGGTTGCTTATGTGAAGATAAAAATCACTATTGAAGATGACAATCTCGATTTTTGGATTGAAAACAAGATTCAAGAATTCAACAAAGACCCAGACAATTCTGGAATAGGAATGAATAATATTGAAAGCAGACTCAATTTACTTTATCCAAATTCGCATCAATTAACAATCCTAGAGCAAAATAAAAACTATAGTGTTCATCTGAAATTAAATCTAGATCAAGTCAAAAAAGCAAATACTTAAACTGTTTCCTTGTATTGACACTATTAACAAAAAATTCAAAAATATGAAATGTGTAATTATTGATGACGAGCCACTAGCGGTTGATTTAATAAAGGAATTTGTTAGTCGTGTTGACTCACTTGAATTGGTTACCACTTTCAACAATGCTATTGATGCCATATCAGTAATAAATCAAACAAGTGTGGACTTAATTTTTTTAGATATTGAAATGCCTCATTTTTCTGGAATTGACTTTTTAAATGCAATTGATAAAAAACCTTTAATCATTTTCACTACTGCTTATGAAAATTATGCCGTAGAAGGTTTTAATTTAGGCGCAGTGGACTATTTGGTTAAGCCAATCCCATTCAATCGCTTTTTAAAAGCTGTTGCAAGAGCACAACAACTCTACAAACCAGCCATTACAACAAACATCAATACCGTTGTCTCATCTGAATTAGAGCAAGATTTTATGTTTGTAAAAGCTGATTATGAGAATATAAAATTAAATTATTCTGATATTTTATATATCGAAGGATTGAAAGATTATGTAAAAATACACACCACAGATCACAAGTACATCCTTACATTAATTAGCCTCATTAAATTGGAACAAACTCTAGCTACTAAAGGTTTTGCAAGAATTCATCGATCTTACATCATTAATATCAAACATGTAAAATCAATACAAAAGAACAAGGTGATTATTGACGAAAAAAGGATTCCAATTAGCGAAAGTTACAAAACAGCTTTCTTTGAAAAAATAAACATCTAAATAAAAGATTACTCTTCTTTAAACCAACTAGAATACAGCACATAATTATTAGCAATGCGCTCAATTTCACCAGCAAAATCTGACTGACTAATTTCTTTTACTTTTTTAGCAGGAACACCCGCCCAAATAGAACCAGCAGTAACTACTGTATTTTGAGTTAACACAGCTCCTGCGCCTATTATAGAATGACTTTCTACAATACAATTATCCATTACAATTGCCCCCATTCCGATCAAAACATTGTCGTGAATCGTACAACCGTGAACAATGGCATTATGACCAATTGAAACATTATCACCAATAATTGTTGGGTGTTTTTGGTAAGTACAATGAATCACTGCTCCGTCTTGAATGTTTACTTTATTCCCTATTTTTATAAAATTCACATCACCGCGAATAACCGCATTGAACCATACGCTACAAGAATCCCCAAAACTAACATCTCCTACTATCGTTGCATTTTCAGCCACATAACAATCATCGGGAATTTGCGGAGAAACTCCGTTAACAGACTTAATCAACATGATAAAAAAATAATTAGTTAATAGCAGGACACTTACATTCGTACTTAGCTCTTTTGCAAAATAAGTTAAGACCTAAGGTGATTTGGTGATAACCACCATTATCAAATTTAACTGCCCCTGAAAGGTGTGAATAAGTATATGCAAACATGAAATTATTATAATTCACACCAACAATTGGAGTAATGTATTGAAGATGTTGTGTAGACGTACCTGTTCCGTTGGAGTAATTTGCACCATCGATACTTCTACGGTAAGATAAGCCGCCCCATACCGTCCCAAAGTCCATCGCCTTATATGCTTTGATGTTTAAATCAAATGAACGCTCTTGTGTCCTGCTTACTGATTGTAGTAGTACGGAAGGTTCCCATAATATCCCATCCTCATTCCCAAAAACATATCCCGCACTTAAAAGGTACTTTCTCAAATTATCACTTTCAAATTCAGAATAAATATCTCTCCTTGTTTCCATTAGGTTTTTTACAGTCGCATGAGCATAAAAATCTAAGAAATTATATGACATACCAATGTCAAAATTAGGATAAGAGTCTTTTTGAATAACGGTACCATTTATCAAGGGATCAAAGTTACCGGATTGTCTAAACTGAGTTTCATCTAATTGACTTTGAATTAAACCGGCACTAATACCGAAAGACAATTGATTCAAATCAACTTCATCTCTCGAAAACATCAAATGGTAAGCATAACTAAGTTTGACACCTTTTTGAGAATGGTATCCATTTTTATCATTAAATAGAATAATTCCAGCGCCCGCTTTCTCACTAATTCTTCCATTAAAACTTAATGTTTGTAATGAAGGAGCATCAGATTGATCAAACCACTGCTTACGTGCCGTTAATCTTACTTTAGCGCAATTCGCAGCTCCTGCCATAGAAGGGTGGATCAAATAATAATTATCAGATAAATAATCCGAATATACAGCTATCCCTTCTTGAGCGAAAGAAAAACTCGTGAAAAGAAATAAAACTATGACTAATTTAAATTTTGAGAACATTGAAAATATTTAAAATGACTATTTAAAATTACTTAAAACAAACAAAAAAACTGCCTAACATTTAAAATAAAGTTAATTTATCCATTAATATACCAAATATAGTTAATCATAGAAAATAACTTTAGTAAATTTGTAAAAATTTAAAAAATCATGACAAAAGTTTTAATCAAAGAAACACAAAACCCAACTATATTAAAGTTTGAATTTGAAGATTTTATCACTAAAAATGAGAGTTTTGAATTCAAAAATATTGATGAGGCTAAAGCTTCTCCTCTGGCGCAACAATTATTCTACCTCCCATTTGTAAAAACAGTTTATATTTCAGGCAATTTTGTTGCTATTGAAAAATTCAGTATTGTGGATTGGAATGATGTTAAAGAAGATGTTGCAGAACAAATCGAACTCTTTGTAAGCAATGGAGGCAGCATCATCAATTTGGAAAACAAAACAAAAAAACAACCCGTTACTGTTTACGGTGAAACCACTCCAAACCCTGCAGCGCTGAAATTCGTAGTTAGCAAAATGCTGACTAAAAATGCAGTTGAGTTCAAAAACATTGACGAAACAGCTGCTTCACCATTAGCAAAAGAATTGTTTAAATTTCCTTTTGTAAAAGAAGTTTTTATTGATGAGAATTATATCTCAGTTACAAAATATGAACTGAACAGTTGGGAAGAAATCACTTTGGAACTAAGAACATTCATCAAACATTACATTGAGAATGGAGGAATTGTCTTTGATGAAAATTTCATTCCTAATGAAGTAAAAAACGAAGCGACTAAAGAAGCAAACTTTGATTCCTTAGATGAGACTTCTCAAAAAATCATCAACATTCTTGAAGAATTTGTAAAACCTGCAGTTCAGGCAGATGGAGGAAACATTGCTTTTGACTCCTATGACGAAACAACTGGTACCGTAAAAGTAATTATGCAAGGAGCTTGTAATGGTTGCCCATCGTCAACATTTACACTAAAAAGCGGAATCGAAAACATGCTAAGAAGCATGTTAAACGACGAAAAAATAAGTGTAGAAGCAGTTTAAAACTCACACTTTTAAACTATCGCAAATAGCGTACAAAAGTTAATTATCACATTTAGTACAAACTCAAAACCTTCTCTAGCAGAAGGTTTTTTATTAAATCCATTATGAATTTAGACCCTAATTACATAGCCAGTTATGGCAACAATTTAATCCAAGAAATAATTGAGTATTCACCCAAATTAATTTCTGCATTTATTATTCTTTTTATTGGCCTTTATGCCATTAGAATCATCAATAGATTGGTTAGAAAAATAATGATCAAAAGAAAACTAGAAGTAACATTATCACAATTTCTTGGAGACATCTTACTGTGGGCATTACGAGTATTATTATTTGTAACCTTCATTTCTAAACTCGGAATCGAAACATCTTCATTTGTCGCCATTCTAGGTGCAATGGGATTGGCTGTTGGTCTAGCGCTACAAGGTTCCTTATCTAATTTTGCAGGCGGAATGTTGATTATTATTTTCAAACCTTTTAAAGACGGTGATTTGATTGAAGCTCAAGGCATGATAGCAACTGTAAGTGAAATTCAAATTTTTGTTACCAAATTAACTACTGCAAACAATCAGGTGGTTTTCATTCCGAATGGAATTTTATCTAATGGCATTATTACCAATTATTCTATCAAAGGTACTCGTAGGGCTGATTTAACTTTCTCTGTCTCTTACGATTCAGATATTAAGCAAGCAAAAGACATCATTCTTGACATATTAAACAACAATCCAAAAGTACTTCAAGAACCAAAACCAGATGTCTTTGTAAAAAACCTAACAGATAGCGCCATAGAACTTGCTGTAAGACCATGGGCAAATAAGGAAGATTATGGAAGTGTATTCACGGAGACTTTAGAGAATTGTAAAAATGCTTTTGACAAAGCTGGCATTATTATCCAACCCTTTGTAAAAGAAAAATCTGCTGCTAATTAAATTATTACAATTATTTTTTTGAAGTTGTAACCATAAAATCTTTCAGGTAGAAAGGTTCAAAATAAGCCACATCTACTGTGGCTTTATTTTTATATTGCTCATAACTCAACGCGCTCATGTCTTTAGCCGATGGAAAAATAATTTCTTCCAAAAAAATAAAACTAGGCTTATTCAAGACTATTTTGCATTTATTAGCACAGTCACCAACAAAATAAATTGGTTCTTGGATTACAGAGAAAGAATCTTCCGTTATAATTTCGGCCTGGGTCTCTCTTTCAACATTTAAATCAGAAGAAAATATGGCACTATAAACCTCCATCCTTCTCGCATCAAGCATTGGGACAATAAATCCGCTAGCAACAGTAACTTGAGAAGCTAGTGATTTCAATGTATCTACAGCAATTAAAGGAATATTCAAAGCATAACACAAACCTTTAGCCGCCGAAACACCAATACGCAATCCTGTATAAGAACCAGGACCTTGACTTACAGCAACTGCTGTCAATTCTTGATAGGAAACTCCAGATTCTTTTAAAGCTTGTTCAATAAACACATGTAATTTTTCAGCATGAGAATAGCCTTCTTCAGCAATTTCAAGACAAACAATTGTTTTTCCTTCTTTAGCAATCGCTACTGAACAGTTTCTGGTAGCCGTTTCAATATTTAAAATATAACTCATGTGTTATTAAAATGGGTTTAAGATGCAAATATAACCCTATTTCCCCTCTTTATCCTTCTTCAAAACTATTTTATCACCTGAATTCAATTCTTTAGAAACCGTGTTATAAGGTCCCGTAATAACTACATCTCCTTTTTTAAGACCACTTATAATTTCAATATTAGTATCGTCTTGAATTCCAGTTTTTACAATTTTTATCTTTGCCTTTTCTCCAATTTTCACAAAAACACATTCTAGTTTTTTATCTTTTTTCACAACTTTCTCATTGGTCTCTAAAACTGCTTCTTCTTTAACTTCTTTGGTTGAGCTCGTATCTGATTTTACAACAATAGAACTAATAGGGACATTTAGCACATTTACTTTTGTTTTGGTAATTATATCTACCGTTGCCGTCATACCAGGCCTAAAAGGAGAATAAGCACTAGGCCTATCCACTAATAAATACTGATAGGATTCTTTTAAAATCCGCACTTTAACTTTGAAGTTGGTAACCTGATCTGCCGTTAAATTATTACTGGCCGAATTTGAAATACTCGTTACAACACCTTTAAATTGTTTTTTCAAATAAGCATCGACTTCAATAGTAGCACTATCACCTTCTTTGATTTTAACAATATCGTTTTCATTGACATCCACCTCTACTTCCATATTATTCAAATTAGCTACCCGTAAAATCTCAGTACCAGCCATTTGTTGAGTACCTAAAACCCTTTCACCTAACTCTACATTTAACATCGAAATGGTTCCGTCAGCTGGAGCGTAAATCAACGTACGCCCTAAATTATCATGCGCTTCATTAACAGATGCTAATGCGCTTTGAACATTAAAAAAAGCTGCTTGTTTACTTGCTTTGGTCACTTCAAAAGTAGCTACAGATTTATCCCAATCTGCCTTAGATATAATTCCTTTATCAAATAAAATTTTATTTCTATCGTAGTTCAATTTAGACTCTTTATACTGCGCTTCAGCTTGTGCCAAATTTGACTTAGAGCTAGACAAACCCGCCTTCGTTCTGTCCAAACTCGAAGTATATAAATCAGGATTAATTTTTACCAACAAATCTCCTTTTTTGACTAATTGACCTTCTTTTATAGGAAGTGCAGTGATTTCACCAGAAACCATAGAGGCAATTTTCACCTCAATTTCAGGTTGAATTTTACCCGTTGCTGAAACAGTCTCGACAATAGTTCTAGTCAATACTGTAGCAATTTCGACTTCTTTACCGTCGTTACGATTTCCTATCACTCCTTTTTTTACGAGTAATATTAAAATACCTATTACAGCTACAGTAATGGCAATTATATAATACAATCTTTTCTTTGACATGATTACTGGTATTTGACAATTGGAATTCCAAAATAGAACTCCAATATTTTAATTTTAAAAATATAATCGTATTTGGTTCGCAACACTTCTGACTGCGCATTAGACAAAAACGTTTGAGATTGACTTAAATCGAAAGAATTCATTAAACCTACTTCAAATTTCTCATTTGCATAACGAAATGATTCTTGCCTAGCTTCCAATGATTCCAAAGCCGACTCATAGGATTTCAAAGCTCCATTCGCATCTGTAAATGCGGTATAAACATTACGTTCTAAATCTAGATTTTGTTGTTCCAATGCTATTTTAGATTTTTCAAAATCCACTTTAGAACGCTCAATAGAGTTTCGTACTGAAAAACCATTAAAAACCGGAACATTAAGTTGTGCACCAAATGACTGTCCTTTATTATCACTAAACTGATCAAAAAATGGAGGCGCAGATTGTACTCCAATTACAGAACCATTTGTATCTCTAAGCGCAATGTCTGCATAAGAAATTCGAGTGTTGAAATTATAAAAACCTTTTAAAACAGGCTGTAATGCCCCTTTCGCTATTGCAACATTCTTCTCTGCAATAGCTAAATTAGTTTGAGCAATTTTTATATCAGTCATTTTTTCCTTTGCAACATCTAAAATAGATTCAGGGGTTTCCATCAAAATACTGGATCGAACAGTAAATTCGTTTTCTTCAACTATATCAAAGTTTTTAAAATCTTTTAATTGCAACAATTGTGTTAAACTTAATTTGGAAATCAACAACAAATTGGACGCATTAACAAGCTTTTGATTATCTAAAGCTACGGTCGCCTTACTATCTAATAAATCACCACGGGGAATCGTACCTGCTTTTACTAAATCTTCAGTTCGACGATACTGTTTCTCATCAATATTTAATTGTTCCTTTTGAATCTTTAAACTTTCAACATTAAAAAGTACTTGTAAATAAGCGTTGGCTACATTCAACGAAATATCTTCTTTCATTTTTAGTAACTGATATTGAGCCGATACAATCGAGAGATTAGCTCTTCTTCTAGTATTTTGATTTTGCAATCCTTTATATATATCAATTCCAACGGAAGCACTAGCCGAACTAAATTGAGTGGTTTTATTTTGCAAAAGCCCTGTTGTAATATCTTGATTTAACCCTATATTCCAAGAGTGAGAACCAGTAGCATTTACAGAAGGCAGAAAACTACCAAAAGCTTCTTTGGCATTAATCGTTGCAGTTTTGGACTCAAATTCGGTTAATTGTATGGAAATATTATTATCCATTGCATACTTCACACAATCGTCCAAAGACCATTTCTTAGATTGCGCATTTAAGGCAGTGCTACAAATAAAAAACAGACCTGAAGTAATCCCAATTAGTTTTCTCATGATTTTTTAAACAGAACTATCTAACGTTATCATACAAATGTAGCAATTTTAAGGCAAGTAAATAACCATTAAGGCCATTAATCAATTTGATAAAAAGCTAAAAACAATCACACGCTACAACCAAATTGAAGAATCCAGAAACAGCAAAGTAGTATTCAAAAAAAACTTCCGCCTAGCAAACTAAACGGAAGTTAAAACCAATAAAAACATCCTACTCCTTATATAAAGTTTGAGACATTTAAAGCTTACTAATTCAAAATGGTTTTTAAAATATTTTAAAATTATTAAAGACTCAAAACAAAACCAACACAATGACTAACAACCTTATATACTTTACAAGTTATTCATTTATTATATTTAAGCAACATTTTTTGTTCAAAAACATTCTACAAAGATTAGGATTCATTTAATCAATCACAAACGATGCATTTGAAAGAATTACACTATAATCGATGAAAAACAATAATAATCGACCAAATGACATTAAAAAAAATTTTATTAGAAAAATTCATCTGTAAAAACATTTAAACAACAAAAAAATAAGTTATTGTTACAAAAAACAAAAGAGAAGATTCAAGATGAAACTATAAGAATATACAGGATTTTGAAATTTAATTTGCCAACACTAGTAATCTAAAAAAAATTAATCCTTTCTAAAAAACAACAAACAATTATAACATTATATTTAAGTATTTTTACTCCTTTTAAAACTTATAAAATGACAAAGATCCTTAGTGTCCCTATATTATTATTAATCACAATAACTTTCAACTCCTGCGGGAGTTTACAACAATTAAACACATTAAAACCAGACCCTGATAATGCAATACCTGTAATCTACGAAACTACTCCTTCGTTTATTAATTTACCAATAACTATTAAAATACAAGACATTGAAAATAAAACAAATTCTTATTTAAACGGATTAATCTATGAAGACAATGCCATAGAAGATGATGATTTGGAAATTAAAATATGGAAACTAGCTCCTATAAAAATCCGCAATGAAAACAATAAAATAATTACTGTTTTACCTTTAAAAGCGCAAGTAAAATACCGAATTGGAACCAAACAAATGGGTATTGAAATGTATGATATTCGAGAATTTAATTTAAATGGACTAATCACCTTAACAAGTAATTGCTCTTTATACAACTGGAAGTTAAAAACAAAAACGGAGTTAAAATCATTAGACTGGAATGAAACACCTACGATGATTATCATGGGAAGAAACGTTCCAATAACTTATCTCATCAATCCTGCTTTAAAATTATTTAAAGCTAAAATTGAAACTAAAATAGATGAAGCCATTGAAAAGTCTATGGATTTCAAACCCAATGTATTAACTGCCTTAGAAAAAATTAGCAATCCTTTTCAAGTCAACGAATCCTATGAAAGTTGGCTAAGATTAAATCCCGTTGAAATCTACGCCAGTGACTTAAAATTTAAAAAAGAATCTGTACAAGTGGAAATGGGGCTAAAATGCACCATGGAAACCCTTATCGGTCGAAAGCCTGAATCCATTTTTGATTCCTCTAAAATAATTTTAAAAACTGTTTCCAAGATACCAAATCAAATTACAACTAATATCATTGCAGTATCCAGTTATAATGATGCTTCAAAAATAATGACCAAAAATTTTCAGGGACAAGAATTTGGAACAGGAAATAAAAAGATAAAGGTCCAAAATGTAAACTTATGGCATAAAGACGGCAAAATGGTAATCGCTTTGGAAGTATTAGGGTCTGTAAATGGAACAATATACTTAGTAGGGTTCCCAAAATACAACGAAATCAAAAAAGAAATCTATTTTGACGATTTAAACTACGTTTTAGACACGAAAAGCAGATTAATGAGAACAGCTAACTGGCTTGCACAAGGAATCATTTTAAAGAAAATACAAGAAAGCTGTAGATACTCTATAAAACCAAATTTAGACGAAGGCAAAAAAACTATTTGGAATTACCTTAATAACTATTCACCAATGACGGGGGTTTATATAAATGGCAAAATGGAAGATATTGAATTTCAAAAAATCCAATTAACCAACAATGCTATTTTAGCCAATTTAAAAATAAACGGAACAATTGATATTAATATCAATGGACTGAAATAAAAACTTATTTTTTATTTTTTCGCATTTTATAAATAGCAAATCCTATTCCCGCTACTAACAAATAAGGGATAACCATCAAGTAAACAATACCATCGTTAACAGCCTCGGCTTGAATTTTATTGGCATCTCCACCTAATGAAGCTCTACACATAGCACATTGGGCATTGGCAGAAAGAGAAAACAAAATAGAAACAAGAAATAAGAAAACAGACTTAAGCCTTCCCTTTTTAAATAAAAACAAACTACGCATAATATGGAGAAATCATAAGATAAACAACAACACCGGTTACGGCAACATACAACCAAATAGGAAAAGTAACTTTAGCAATCTTTTTATGTTTATCAAAAACTTTTGCTAAGGCTCTAACATAAGTTATCAAAACCAAAGGGATAATTATTATGGATAAAATAATATGAGTAATTAAAATAAAATAATAAACATATTTAATAATTCCCTGCCCACCAAATTTAGTAGAATCGGAAGTCATATGATAAGCTACATACATCACTAAAAAAGCAATAGAGCAAGCTATAGCTGTTTTCATCAAATTTTCATGCAACTTCACCTTTCCATTTTTAATTGCCATTACAGCCACTATCAAAGCAACAGCAGTAATTCCGTTTATTGTCGCGTATATTGGTGGTAAAAAGGAAAGTGGTTTAACATCAAAACCTAACTGCCTCAAATTAACGCCAAATAACAACGCAACCACTAATGGAATTGTTATTGAAAGTAAAACAATCCACTTATTATATTTTTGTTCTAAATCTTGATTTTCCATTTTACTTTTTATTCTTGTAATAACATACTAATATCTTGTTGCAGATCTCTAACTCCATTTTTGTCCAGTCCATCATAATACAAAATAGGATTTCCAAATTCATCTTTACGACAACGAATATTCCCGTTTTTATCAATTAAAGCAAAAAGACCAGAATGTTCAAAACCTCCTACTACATTATCATTTTCAGCAGCATATAAATTAAAACCTTTATTTGCTAAACTCAAAATAACATTTTTATCTCCGGTTAAAAAATGCCAATTAGAAGATTTAACACCAAGCAACTCTGCATGATTTTTCAACACTTCTTCAGTATCGTGAACTGGATCAATAGTAATAGAAGCGATACCGAAATTAGGATTACCAAAAAACTTTTTCTCAAGAACCAACATGCTTTGATTCATCTTCGGACAAATAGACGGGCAAGTAGTAAAGAAAAACTCTAAAACATAAACCTTCCCTCTATAGTCCTCATTACTAATCTTAATATTATTTTGATTTATTAATTCAAATTTTGGCGCAGGACCTATTTCAACTAATTTATTATCTGAATTAGATTTTGAAGAAACTTTATCTAATCGATCCGCTTTAACCACGTCACCAGATTGAAGACGGTCAACGATTTTAGGAACAGCATATATTCCGAAAATCAAAACAATAAACGAGATTCCTATATAGGATTTATTTTTAAACATAATACTATTTTATAAGTTGCTTAGAAGCATTATTATTTTTCTTAAGAGCAGCACGATATTCATAAAGTATCACTTTAAAATCATCTGACATCTCATTACTCAAATCGGCAGGATGAAAAGTACTATACCCCTCTTTATATTCATCTGTATTTTTTCGACCTCTTACGTTTCTTGCTTTATCAACAATATAGACATTTGGAGTTCCCGAATATTTATCTAAATGCCCTTTTAAATGTAATTGACTATAATATTCATTAATTATTTCAGGAGAAGTAAATAAGAAATGCCAATGTGAAACATCTGTAAATTCATCTAAGGCATCCATAATTTTTTTTATATCCTCTTCAGTACCAAGGGGACAAACCATTACAAATTGCAAATCTTCGAACGTATGATAGCGTTGGTAAATTTTTTCATTCAGATTAAAAAGATTTCCTCGATTTTTTAAAACCTCAACCCCACCAAAACCCAAAATAGTTATTTTATTTTCAAGCTTAACTTCTTCTCCATTTAAAGACTGCCATTGACCAAAATCAGACACCTTGGGAGTAATTACATCTAATTTGGTAAAGCCATTAACACCGGATGCAAAAAAAAGGTAAGCAACAATGGGCAGAATAAAAAGTATAAAAAGAACTATGTTTTTTTTCATTGAAGTATGATTTTTAAAAACACAAAAGTAAGCAAAAAAAAAGGTATCCGAAAAACGAATACCTTTAGTTTGAATTAATATAGTGTTAAAAATTCCACTTGATAGTCGAATCTTTAAAAACCCCATAAATATAATCACCTTCTGTTAAAAGGATAAAAAGCAAATATAATACTAAGAAAATTAAAGGTATAACAACTGCGTTTTTCAACCAAGAAGTTTCCCCTTCCATATGCATAAATGACCAAACAATGAAATAAGCTTTAAAAACAGTAAGAATATAGAAAATCCAATTTAAAATACTCAATCCTAAGAAGTGTGTAAAATACAAACTATCTGGTCTTACAATCCCTAAAATTACTTCTACAACTGTTACAAAAGATAAAATCCCAAAAACTTTCCAGATTTTCCCTGTATTAGATTCATGTGCGTGTGACATAATAATATTTTTAAAAAATTAAACTAGATAGAAAACTGTAAATACAAACACCCAAACTAAATCAACAAAGTGCCAATACAAACCAACTTTTTCTACCATTTCATAACTCTTACGTTTTTCATAAGTTCCTATAAGAACATTGAAGAAAATAATAATATTAATTATAACTCCAGAGAATACGTGGAATCCGTGGAATCCAGTTATAAAGAAAAAGAAATCAGCAAATAATTTACTTCCGTATTCATTCCTAATTAGATTAGCTCCTTCTACAACATATTTAGCTTGTGCTAAACGTGCAACAGACTCTTCTCTACTTAAGATAGTTTTTTGCTTCGTATCCTTATTAATCACTTCAGTTCTGATTAAAACATCAGGATGAGCACTAAACCCCGCTTGAACCTCAGCTACTGAATAAGAAGGCAAATCAGATTCACTTACAAACCAAGCCCCTTTATTTGAAGTATGTCTCTCTCTTTCTTCTGGCAAGGTTGCAGCAAAATCAGCTAAAGCAACACGCTTCCCTTCTTTATCTACAAATTGCAACAAACTACCACCATGAGTTTCAATTGCACCATATTCACCTTTGATGAAGTTTTTCCATTCCCAAGCTTGAGAGCCAACGAATATCAGACCTCCAATAATGGTCAAAAACATGTAAACAGCAACTTTACTCTTTTTTAATTGATGACCTGCATCAACAGCTAAAACCATTGTTACAGATGAGAAAATTAAGATAAAAGTCATTAAGGCCACATAATACATTGGAGCAGACACCCCATGCATAAATGGAAAGTGAGTGAACACTTCATCGGCCAACGGCCACGTTTCAATAAATTTGAACCTAGAGAAACCGTAGGCTCCTAAAAATCCAGAGAATGTTAAGGCATCTGATACGATAAAAAACCACATCATTAATTTACCATAACTGGCTCCCATTGGCTCGCTTGCGCCGCCTCCCCATGTCTTGTCTTGACTATTTGCAGTAGTAACTGTCGCTTCCATAAAAGTTATTCGTTAAAAAGTTCCCAAATTTACGTTTTTTTCTTATTTAAAGAAATATAAAAATACAAATAAACACACCCATAATAAATCTAGAAAATGCCAATAGATCACAGCTAGTTCTATACCAAGAGTTTGTGTTGAATTGTACTTTTGTTTAAAATGATTATAAATTACAATTAGCAATGAAATTACACCGCCAGCAAGATGCAACAAGTGCACACCTGCTATAACATACAAGAATGTTGTAGTAATTACGCTAGATGCACCTGTAGGATAATAACCCATTGCAATCAATTGAGAGAACCCTACAAACTGTAAAGCAACAAACAATAGACCTAACATTAAAGTACCCGACAAAAATGCAGTTGTCATTATTCGGTTGTTTCTCTGTATTGCTTTTTTAGCCAAATGAATTGTCAGACTACAAGCAATGATCACCACTGTACTCCCAAAAAAAGCAGAAGGAAAATCAAAATCCTTCAACCAATCTACTCTTGACTTACTCACAATAAATGCACTTGTAAGCCCCGCAAACATCATCACCATGCTAATAATAGCAAACAACAGAATCATCTTGTACGAACGCGCTGTTCTTGACTGATGTTCATCTCTTGTCATTGTTATCTCCATAATTATCTTAAAAATTTATCAAATATATAAACCAGCTGCAATAAAGTAATGTAAGACACACTCACTAACATTAATGTTCTTGCCGCTTTTGCAGTTCTCAACTTATACAATTGCACCGCATAATACAACATCCACAGTCCTAATAAAAAAACTAAAGCCGCAGCTATTAATCCAATATGCAATTGTCCAGTATAACCTAATGCAGGTAACAATGAAGCAACAATTAACCAAACGGTATATAATATAACTTGCAATGCAGTTCCTTTATCCTTTTTCCCAGTTGGCAACATGAAAAAACCTGCTTTCTCATAATCTTCATATAAAAACCAACCAATAGCCCAAAAATGAGGAAATTGCCAGAAAAATTGAATCAAAAACAAAGTCCCGGCTTCAATTCCAAAATCACCTGTAGCGGCCACCCATCCTAACATAAAAGGTATCGCTCCAGGAAAAGCACCAACAAAAACAGATAACGAAGTTACTGTTTTCAAAGGAGTATAAACACTTGTATATAAAAAAATTGAAATCGCACCAAACATTGCTGTCTTTGGATTGATCATATACAGCAGACTTAAACCAACTAAAGTCAATATTGTTGCCACAATCAAGGCGGTTCGAGAAGACATTCTTCCTGATGGCACTGGACGATTTTTAGTCCTATCCATCAATAAGTCCAAATCTTTTTCAATCACCTGATTATAAGCATTTGAAGCACCAACCATACAATATCCGCCAATAGCAAGCTTTATCAAAACTGACCATTGAAAAGGATTCTCTTCGCTAAACCCTAAAAAATACCCTGCAATTGAGGAAAATAAAACACTAATAGCAAGTCCTGCTTTTGTTATTTCTTTAAAATCAGAAAAAAGGGATTTAACAGAAAATGTATTTGATATAGAATTCAACTGAACTTAATTTTTTAGACTGGCGCAAATGTACAAATTAGATTGGAGAATATAGAATCTAGGTTTTAGATTTTTCAGTTAAAAACAGTTAAAACTCTATTTCAGATTATTTAATAATCAAAATACCAATTAAACACGTCAGCACGAAGCCCAAGATTAAACCAATTAGTACTTTCTTTAAAAATAGTAGCAGTATTTTGTACAGGTTCAAAATTCCTATAAATATAACTCACAAACAACTTTAAGTTGGTTGAGGGATTCACTAAATAGCCGGCCTGAACATCTCCGATAAAGATTTTAGCCTTATTTCCTTGTCCAACTTTCACGCCAGCATCAGCATAACGATCTAAATCATAATCTCTATAAATATTACTACCATAATTACTTTTAACTCCTGTATTAGAGATATCAAACCCTCGAGTTCCCGTTGTAATTTTTGCATCAGCAAAAAAACGATTTTTATGATATCTAGCAATTACAATTAACTCTTTAAAATTACCCCCCCATTGATGCCCTATGTTTTGATTATTGTGTCCATAATTTGTAATAGGATCACTATGAGAATACACGTAAGGACGTACATGATTATACTCTAACTGCAACAATAAATTATCTATTTTAAATGCATTATAATATTTAGCGCCTAACTGATAACCAAATTTATTTTTCCAACTATTATCGCCTTCTTTAATATCTCCAAGTGAGAACTCATCCAAAAGAAATTGCCCATAAAAATTCAATTGATTATTCCATTTGTATTTATACGTTACCCCCAACAATGCATTTCCTGTTCGTGCTGAAGAGGCAAACTCTACCGAACGATAAAAAATAATTGGATTCACAAAGCTAGCATCAAAACCTCTATCATTAGTATTGGTCCATATTACTGACTCAAAGAAACCTAAATTCAATCGGTTTGAAACATTCCAGCTCAAATAATGATTTGCCATAAATTTAGTCGCATAAGTACGATCGATCGTAACTTCAGGACGAACATCCTTCAACCACATATAGGTATTCGTATATTTAATTTTCCAGAAATTAGTATTGATTTTAAAAAAAGGATAAGGACTAGCTCCATCAGTTTCCAACAAAGAACGATATCCATCCCCTATAAAATTACGCCCATAACCCAATTGCAAATCAATAAATTTATTAGGCGTAAAAGTCAAATTAGCTTCCGCCAAAGGAAAATCATAAGAATCTGTTTTAAACTTTTTAGATATTCCAATACCTGGAATAATTGCTGGATTCCCTCCCGCAGGTTTAATTGATTCCGCATAACGGTTAAAATAATCCGAAAATCGACCTTGACTTTCAAATATGGTAGTCGTAAAGTTTAATTGATTCCCTAATCCTCCTCTAAAGTTGATTGCCCTTGTATTTACATAAGTATAAGGCAACTCACTACCACTATCTTTCCCTACCTGCAAATCTAAAATTGGATTAACATTAAACCAATAATCTTCCCCTTGAATAGCCACCATGTTTTCATTCCACAGTTTCTTTGACCACCAACTAGATGCTTTCTTTTGCAAACTCTCATTAGCGTCTTTAATATTGTAGTATTTAGACACCTCAGCATAAGTATAAGGTTTAGAAGCAGTATGATTATTACTCCCTATTTGATTTAAAGCACCGTCAAATTGTGCATAATAACTATGCGAAAAAGGAATATTCAAATGACTTTCATATTCAGGATTAGAATACTTCTTATAAACCAAACTTTCTAACTCCGTTAGTTGCTTATCATTATTTCTAATAAAAGTAGGATCCGTTTTTACCGTAGCATTTTCAACTTCTGAACTTCGTAAAGGAATAGAAACCGAAATATTAAATTTAGAATAGGTTGCTTTTCCGCTATAAGTTGCAGGTTGAATTTTTTGGAATTTACTAAAAACTCTTTTGGTTTCTTTGATTAACTCATCATCAACTGCATTAACATAAATAACTTGAAACACACCGTTTACATCCACTTCAAAAAGAACCTCTACGACACCTTTAAAGTCTTTTTTAACTAAATGAGGAGGTACAATAAAATTTTGAAAAATAAATTCCTGCACTTTTGTATAAAAGCAAACTTCAAGATCCTTATTATTCAAATTTTCACACTTACCAAAAACAGGAAAGCGTTCTTGAAAATTAGAATCTATACTTTGAGCAACAGATACTAAAGCTAACAAAGACAGAAGGGAGGTAAAAAAAACTTTTTTCATAATTATATAAATCGCAGTTACACCATTAAATTATTAAATCAATAACAAGAACCAATTCAAATCTAATGATTCTTATAGACATCTAAAATAAAAATCCCACCAAGGCGGGATTTTATTAACATATTTTACTCAAAAACTTATAACTATCTAATATATAGAATAGCCCTATTGCTACAGTCGCCCCAAACATATTTGCTAGAACATCAAGCAAATCACCAGTACGACTTTGTGTACACCATTGTTGCAATACTTCAATCAATACACCAAACGATACTGAGAGCAAAAATGAAACTACAAAAGGCTTGAATTTATTCTCCTTTTTAAAATGCAATTTGAAAAACAAAAACCAAAGCATTGTAAAAATAAAATGAAAAACACCATGAATGTATTTATCAAAATTCACAACTTCAACTTGTGGGGCTCCATCTAATCGTATTAAACATAAAACAAGTACAATGGAAGTCCATAAGGTAGCTGCGGACAAGAATAATTTCTTAAGCACCTATTAAAGCTTTATAATCAGCATCAGAAAGCAAAGTTTCATAATCAGCCACATCAGATACTTTTACTTTTATCATCCATCCAGCTCCATAAGGATCTGAATTCACAGCTTCAGGCGTATCTTCTAATGAATCATTAAATGCTATAACTTCTCCCGCCAAGGGAAGAAATAAATCAGAAACTGTTTTTACAGCCTCAACAGTACCAAAAACTTCATCTTTCTCAAGAACTTGATCCAAAGTTTCTACCTCTACATAAACGATATCACCTAATTCTTTTTGTGCAAAATGGGTAATCCCAATAGTTGCTATATCTCCTTCTAGACTAACCCACTCGTGATCTTTAGTGTACTTTAAATTTGACGGTATACTCATTTTAAATTAATTGATAATTGATAATTGAATTTTATTTTGCAAATGTAACAATCTTCTATACAAATTCTATTTAGTTATAAAATTAATTCCCAAAATTATAACGCAGCGTGAAACCAGATCGAATGTTTGTTAACGGGAATGAAGTCGATATAACTGCTTTGGAGAACGAGTGATCATAATAAAATATGGCAGTTAAATTTTTACTAAACGAATAATCCGCAGTAAACTTTAAAGACCAAATATTTTGTCCCGCCGCTAATTGGTTATTATCATAATTTAAATAACGTACAATAGTTTGATTGTTACGATAAGATAAATCTGCTTTCATATTGATATCACCTTTTATTACTCCCGTTGGATTATCAGCTAACCTAGAAGAGAAAATAACATCTTTAAATCTATAACCCAAACCTATGATATACTCAATACCTTTTACCTCTGTTAATAAATTATTATCAAAACTCATCGATAACGCTCTATCTTTTTTAATTTCGGTAAGGAATTTAAATGCATTTTTCAATTCAAAATCAACGCGAATTAGCGGGCTAAATTGCTCTACTAAGTTAATATTCGAAATTAATGTTTTGTTGTAAAAATTACCACTATCATCAGTTCCATTTGGATTATCATCATATTTAAAATTAGAACGATATTGATTAATAGTATATGACGCTCTATAATTGTGTTGCAAAGAAAAGCGCTTGAAATTCTTCTTGAAAACCTCATATCGCATCAAACCGTTGTACTTCACAGACCAGTTTGGAATTGGAAAATTCCTAAAAGCACCAAGTGAAGTACTCGAAGCATCTCCCCCAGTATAAGCTGCCAAAAACGCTGGCAACAAAACTGCTTGATTATTTTTCCCAAAACCTATCGGATAACCTTCTGCATCTAAATTAGCCGGATTATTTACATCTATCCCTCTTTCAGTAGCCAAACGATTTGCCACCACAAGCCTATTATCTCTAAACTCATTGAATACTTCTGAAATATTCTCATCACTAGTAGAAAAAGCCGACTTAATCATAACCGTGGAGATAGAGAACATACCATATGTATATGGAGAACGTGAATTATACGTTCCGTCAGAAGACACATCATATTGCTCGGTAAAATTCTTAGAATACGATCGGTCTGCATTTAAATCAATTTTTAAATCAGGGAACAAATCGACATTTGCGGTTACTTTCAATATTTTATTATTAACCTGTGTGAAATTTTGATTAAAATCCTGATAATCTGTCAGCCAACCATTCTTAGCCGCTTCAAATCGAATATCATCTTGACTACCAAAAACAAAGCCTAAACTTGGTTTTGAGGAACCAAAAAAGCCTAGACCAGGTGTAAAACCAGGCAAAACTGTTCCACTATTATCGGTATAATTAAGTTGAATGTTTTTTACACTTGTCAAAACCCCCATCAATCCATCTACAAACGGACTTTGCTTAGCATCAGGCCTAGCTGCTGTAATGTTCGTCACCTTTTCACCAGGCTTTGGTATTGTTTTAGGCTTCATTAATTGCCTGCTACTCGCCTTAGTTAACCCTAAATATTTGTAAAGCATATCCATATTAAAACTACTATTCAGAGTGTGTGCTCTAGCATTTTGAATAGTATTCCCTAAATTATATACGGAACCGTCAATTTCTAATTCGGATAAAAACGTAGAAGCACGTTGCCAGCTATAATTCCCTGTATAGGTGTAATTTGCTTTAACGAAGCTAAATACAGGAATCTTATTAATAGGTAATTCGTAATTCACCACTAATTGTTGTGTATGATTAAACGGATCTCCACTATCCCAATATCCGTCCCAAATTGAGAAATCAGCTATAGGCTCATTATCCTCATTTAAATAATTTTTTACAATATTATTGGATGAGGCCGTGTAATTTAATTTCAACGATTTCGTTAAATTATAATTTACTCCATATTGGTAATTAAATGCAAAATTCCTTCTATACAATGGATCAAGGCCTATACCTTCTACATCCACTTGTCTAAATTGTTGGCGATTGTATTGCCTGTTAATATTTGTATTAAAAGTGATATTAGAAGGTAAATAATTAAAATTAAAATCGCTTAACATCTTCCAATAAGTGCTTTTCTTCATGAATTTAGATTTCTTGAAAGGCTCAATAGCTTTCGATTGAAAACTATACGAATAATCCACAGCAGTCAAAGCTTGCTGATCTAAATAATCCTCAATTTCATAATCATGACGTTCTACTTTATTAATAGATTGAGAGAAAGTAAAATTCTCAGGATCATAAACATGTTGTTTTTGCTCAGGACTCCTTTGTTTTCTTACTCCAATAAAATTAATACTAGTCCGTTTTGTATAGTCCACAGCTCTATTAACAATATTATCTTTCTCAGCCTGACTATTTGTGTTTTCTAACAATTCTTTAATCTTAATATCAGCATTAAAAGGATCATACAAAGGCGTTATAGTTTCTTCTCCTACTGAATAATTAAACGGCAAATTAATCCCCCATTTACTAGGCAATAGCTTTCCTAAATTAATATTAGTTACAATATTATATTGTTGAATATCTTCACGACTACGTTCATTTGCACCTTGCTCAATAGCACCGAAACCTACTGTACTCTTTTTACCTGTAGCGGATACAGTAGCTAAATCAGCAAAATTAGTATCCACATTTAATAATGCCGCCATACCACCAGCATTGTCCATCTCAGATAATCGAAGTTCATTAAACCAAACTTCCCCTTTAATTTTTCCTTCTGCATCTGTAGCGTTACTTTTCACCCCTACCATCAAAGTACGTACTAATCCGAAATTCGGATTACCTTTCACTCCTAAACGTAATTTATTTGTTTTTGAACTAGCGGAACCATCTAAATCTTCCTCATTTTGAAAGTAAATTCCATCCAAAGGCAAGGTAGTAGGATCAATAATCTTTGATTGGATTTTTAATTTCGTTAATAAGGATAATGCTAAATCAATCTGATTACTTTCAGGCCAAACTAATTCAGCACTTAAAGGAGAACAATTTGAAGGAATAGTCACTTTTAAAGGAATCTCAATCTGATAAAAGTTTTGATTAAAATCATTTCCAAAACGAATAAAACCAACCATTTTATCATCACCCAATAAAGACTGATTAGGCAATGACTCAGCGTGTAAAAACATTTTCAATCTCTTATACTGACGCATGTCAATACTTACGTTTTTATAGACAGCTCTAGCATCTTTAGGCTCCAATCCATCCCCAGAAACCCTTAGAGACAAGGCTTGCTCATTTTGATTAATTATTGTATTATTATTATACAATTGTTCCCTAACCACCCCTGGAGGTTGTGTATAATTAATAGGACAACGTGTATTATTTTCTTGAATATTTACCGCAATTACATCTAAATTAGTACCATCATCATCAACATTAGTATCATTAAAATCAAGAGTACTGCCATACCTTCTCCAATCACCTCTCACTAAATCCAATGAACCAAAACGTAGCGTTACCTCTTCATCAAACCCAGTCACAAACATTCTCATAAAACGAATGGATCTAAAATCATCAATTTGCCCAATAGTATTTTGAGGCTTAGCAATTGGAATTTTAAATTGAATCCATCTAGCAGGGGTTGTTTCTCCATTAGGTAAAGTAACCTGAGTCTCACGAATATCAGTGATATAATTCTCCCCAATACTCATGTCTTTTTTCATATCAACGCTATATTCATAATAAGCATTAATGGTATTCATGGTATTATCTCTATTTACATCTTCAACATCCGGAACTGAAGTTGAAGCTCTATTCGCATCGGTAATATTTACTGCTGAATTCCCTTGAACCCCATTGTAATTCTTATATCTGTTAATTATACTTCCCGTTGTATTTAGATAAAAAGTATAATCATCGGCAGCTGGATCAGGTTCAGAAGCGAAGTTTGTATATACTTCTGCCTCCTTACCATTGGACAAACCATCCAAACCAACATCTTGATTGGCACGATTATTCACATCTGTATCAAACGCATAAATTAATGACTGTGAAGCTGGTACATCTCCCCAAATTGGTCGTGGGTTAGTCAAAATTTGATCTGGACCTAATCCGTTTTCAAATTGTTTTCTACCATCTTTTAATATGTCCTCAGATACTTCTCCTAAGTTAAAATACAGTTTTCCGGTATTAACTGATGATACCTCTCCTTTTCCTACGTATGGATCTTGAACCCAAAACTGAATATATTCAACATTTCCTTGCTCAAAATTAGTGGAGTTAATGGCTCTCATAATTCCTCCAAAATTCTCTTTTGGATTCGAAGCATAATTCGCATTATTATTATAGGGCCCCCTTTCCGAAGGGAAATATGTTAAATCTAGAGTACTTACTACTTGTGTCTGTCCTAAAGCAATATCTGTTAATGGATACAACTCTTCACTATACACCCTTCTAGTTTTATTCAACGACAAATCGTTATTAGACACACCTGCAGGCTTAGAAGTGTAAAAAACTGGATCTATTGAATACCATGCTAATTTAGATCTCTTAAAACCATAACTTAAATCATTGGCATTACCTCCAAAATCATAAGTACTCGAAGCATTTCTTTCTGGAGTTGAAGACAAACTCCAAGCATAAGGAGACCTCATATCAATAGTAGATTGCGAGCCTTCAAAATCATCAACATAAATGGTTGATTCGCCATTAAAGCTATCGATCTTAGATGCATTTGGCCTCAAAAAAGCAACTTCACCTCTTACAGACAAGCTAGAAGGAACATCCGTATCTACATTAGGTAATTTATTTACTAATCGAGTAAAGAAAGGCACTTCGGTAGAAAAATTTGTATTAAATCCAAAAATAGTATTATTTACAGACTCTTGTCCATAATTTGATTTTTGTGTAAATGGTCTTTCAGACATTTTCAATAAAGTTGCTCCAACAACAAATTTATCTGATATTTTATGCTCCACATTTACTCCCATAAAACGGGTCGTTTGTTGACCAAAAATTGAATTATTTTCTAGGGAAATATTAATAGGAGTATTAGACGCTTGCAAAGAGGCGTCCAAAATTTGAACACGCCCCAGTTGATAATTCACACTATAATCGACACCTTCCACTAATTTACGACCTCCTGCAGTAACTACCACCGAACCTTGTGGCACGTTAAATGCCCCAATAGGAATCCCATCACCTCCAGTTGATTTATACTTACCTCTTAATAAGAATTTATTTTTATCACTATCTTCTAATGAACCTGCTTGGGTATTACGGTACATAGTTCGAAAAACATATTTTTTCTGATTTTCATTATAAGTAGTAGGATCATTGTAATTCTCTGCACTAGATGGGTTTTTCAATTTAGAAAAAAGCAATTCTCCAAAGGGCTCTTTGGTCGTGAAAATGATTCTCCCATTTTGAGAATCCACAGTTAATCCTTCCATAAAATCAAAAAAACCATCTCCACCAGTTTGAGGATCATTATTATAGTTTAACTTATCCAGATTGAAAACTTTCAACAATGGAGTCTCAGCTACTTTATTAGCAGCAGCAGGATTAGAAGGGAAAGGAACAATTACTCCAGCAGTATTTTTAGCTTCAGTAATGTAATTTAAAGGAGACGGATCTGTATATAAAATATTAAATCTAAAATCTTCTTGTTTGACTTGATAAGCACCTGGGATTTGATAAATGTTTTTCATCATCAAGTTCCAGATTGGAGTTGAAACTTCAACTTCTATTCCTCCTATTGACATCGCTTTACGCTTAACATAGGTCAAATTACTTTTCAGCATTTTCAATAGTAAACTTTGAGTAATAACTGCTTGACCGGAAGAGCTACCTCCCGTTACAACTGTAGATTCTACACCATCATTACCAAATTCCCCCACTTGATAAACTTTATCACCTATGGTGTATTCATAAGCTACTGCAAGAACTTCATCATTTGATAATCGTTGTTGCAAAGATATGTATCCTAATTGTGGATGATAAGTATATTCATTAGGCAACAATTTTCTAGCATTTTCTAATTTAGAATAATCTTGGCCTTCTCTAGGTGTAAACCCATTAAAACCAGAATTTGCAGTGGCTATTTCACGAATATTACTATTTAAGAAACTAGTACCAACACCAATTTTAGTTGGATCAAACTTATTATTTGAATTGTCAGAAGGGGAATCAATTGGATTATTAAACATTCCTGTAGAGGGGTCTAAAATCACCACTTCATAATCTGGAATACCAGTGATTTGACCTTCTCCCAAATCTTGAAGCGCAATAATATTTCTTAAATTATTAGAGTTCGTTGTCACTCTATTTTGCTTATTAGTAACCCAAATTTCTAGTCTTGTAATTTGAACTCTACTATCGATGAATGGATAATTTTTAAGCGCATTATCGTATTTATTTCTAAAAAATTGCGACAAGAAAAAGTGTCTGTCATTATCATAATCCAAAGCAAAAACATCAAAATTCTGGATTGTCCCTCCTCCTTGAACTACAACACTTTTGGTTTGTGATTTTTGCTCTGAAAACACACCTGTTACAGTAGTTTTACCAAATTGCAACTGTGCTTTTACACCAAATAAACTTTGGGCTCCACGAATCAAAGAGCTATTTAAAGGCATACTTACATTACCTATCTCAATTTTCTGAAAGATATCATCCTCAGTTGCAGTGTAATCCAACTTTAGTAAATTTTGAAAAGCAAAAGTAGATTGAGTATCGTAATTAGCGTTAACATTTACTCTAGTTCCTACTTTCCCCATTAAACTCATACTGATTCTTTGATTAAAATCAAAAGCGAGATTAGACCTGTTTCTTGGTGAAAAAGATGGATTATCTTGTTTAGAGTAACGTGCTCCTAAATCCATTTCAACAGAGCCCGTTGGTTTTACATCAATTGTATTTCCGCCAAAAATCGATTCAAAAAAACCAGAATTCACATAATATTTAGGAAGTAAATCTTTCTTCGCCTCTTCGCTTCCTTCTTTTTTACCATCAATTGCATCTGATTTTTGTTTAAAATAATCTCGCATAGACTCTTTCAGGACTAAGCTTTCATATTCTTTTGGCGTCAAAATGATTGGATAACTAATAGAGAACCCTTCAACTGAATTAGTATAAATATATCTATCCGTTACAGGGTCATAAGTATATGCCGAGAGAATACTCTGAGGTTTTTTCAACTCAACCTTTCCAAGAGAATATCCCTTTTTGACAGTATCTTGAGCAATTTCATTTTCTTGAGCCTGCGATACAAAACCACAAAATAAAACCAGCAAAAAAGTATAAATCCTATACATACAATTCGTGTTTTTTAATTTTATTTAAAAGTTTTTTAAAGCCTGCTTGATAATCGATTCAACAGATGCATCAGGATCTTCTTTTACGATTTTTTCAATAATCTTTTCGGATGTTTTACGTACAAATCCTAAAACTTCTAGTGCAGATAACGCTTCATCTTTATTTGTATTGCTTTGACAGATTGAAATTTCATCAATATCATACAACTTGATCATCTTATCTTTCAAATCCAAAATCACTCTTTGAGCTGTCTTACTCCCAATTCCTTTAACCGACTGAATAGTTGTAACATCACCAGAAGCAATTGCATTGGTTACTTGTTGTGGATTCAATGAAGACAACATGGTTCTAGCAATACTAGCTCCAATTCCTGAAACAGATAATAATAATTTAAAAATTTCTCTTTCTGATTTTTCTATAAATCCAAACAAAGTATGAGCATCTTCTTTTATCTGAAGATGGGTAAATAATTTAACAAAATCAGAGTTAGGTAATAAGGAATAGGTGTGTAATGAAATATTCACATGATACCCTACTCCATTGCAGTCTATCACCACATCAGTTGGTGTTTTTTCAACTAATTTCCCTTGTAAATGTGCTATCATTTATTTATTAAATATAATTCGCTAAAAGTTCTACTAAACTTCCATTGAAAAGAACTTCAAATTATTTTTTGTTTTTCCCTTTTTCTTGAGCATCCAATACTGCAATTGTCGCCATATTGACCATTTCCTCCACACTTGCTCCTAATTGAAAAATGTGAACAGGTTTACCCATTCCCATCATAATTGGACCAATTGACTCCACTTTATTCAACTCTTTCAACAATTTATATGTAATATTTGCTGAGTCTAAATTTGGAAAAATTAAAGTGTTAACTTTTTTCCCAACTAATTTAGAAAAAGGAAATTTCTGTTTTAACATCTCAGGATTTAAGGCAAAATCAGATTGAATTTCACCATCAACAATTAAATCAGGATGATTTTCATGTAAATACGCAACTGCTTCTCTAACTTTAGAAGCTCTAGCATTTGTCGATGAACCATAATTAGAATAAGAAACCATAGCAATTACTGGTTCAACTCCAAACATTCTTGCTGTTTTAGCTGTCATCAAAGCTATTTTCGCCAATTCTTCGGCTGTCGGATCAATATTTACAGCAGTATCAGACAAGAACATAGGCCCTCTTGCCGTCATCATCATATTAGTAGTGGCTACTATCGACGCCCCAGCTGCTTTATTAACCAGTTGTAACATAGGCTTTAATACCGTTGCATAACTTCTTGTATGTCCTGTCACCAAACCATCAGCTTCACCTGTATTAACCATCATGGCTGCAAAATAATTCCTCTCACGCATTAATCGTTGAGCATCATACAATGCAATTCCACGTCTTTTGCGTGTTTCCCAATAAGCTTCAGCAAAACGATCTCTTCTTGGAGACTCTTCTTTATCTTTTGGATCTATAATTTCAACTTCTGCATCAAAACCTAATTCTTCTTTTAATTCTGAAATAACTTCTTTATTACCAAGCAAAATAGGAATAGCAACGCCTTCTTCTAAAACAATTTGTGCTGCTTTTAAAACGTCTAAATGTTCTGCTTCCGCAAAAACAATGCGCTTAGGATCCATTTTAGCTTTATTGGTAATCATACGAAGCATTTTATTATCGTTTCCAAGACGTTCTAATAAATCCTCTTCATATTTTGCCCAATCCGTAATTGGATGTTTAGCCACACCAGAATCCATAGCAGCCTTAGCCACTGCAGGAGCAACAATCGCTATCAATCTTGGATCGAAAGGTTTTGGAATAATATATTCTCTACCAAAAACTAATTTAGTAGCACCATAAGCAACGTTGACTTGTTCTGGAACGGACTCTTTAGCCAATGAAGCTAGGGCTTGGACAGCAGCCATTTTCATTGCCTCGTTAATTTTAGATGCACGAACATCTAGTGCCCCTCTAAAAATATATGGAAAACCCAATACATTATTTACTTGATTAGGATGATCTGACCTTCCTGTAGCCATAATTATATCTTTCCTAGTTTGAATAGCTAGATTATAATCAATTTCTGGATTAGGGTTTGCCATGGCGAAAACAATAGGGTTTTCAGCCATTCCAAGCAACATCTTTGCAGACATAATATCGCCCGAAGATAACCCCAAAAATACATCAGCTCCAACAAGCGCTTCTTCAAGGCTTATTGAGTCCATATCTTTTGCATATTTTTGTTGTAATTCAGACAATGCAGAATTGTTTTTAGTCAACAAACCTTTACTGTTAAACATCAATATATTTTCGAGTTTTACCCCTAACAACATATACAAATCTGCACAAGCCAGAGCAGCAGAACCTGCTCCCGAAACAACCATTCTCACATCTTCTGCTTTTTTATCTGCTAATTCTAAAGCATTTATCAATGCCGCAGATGAAATAATTGCAGTTCCATGCTGATCGTCATGCATCACAGGAATATTCAATTCCTCCACTAACCTACGCTCTATTTCAAAAGACTCAGGCGCCTTAATATCTTCAAGATTAATACCACCAAAAGTAGGAGCAATATTTTTTACCGTTTGTATAAACTCTTCAACATTTTTAGTATCAACTTCAATATCAAATACGTCAATATCTGCAAAAATCTTAAACAACAGTCCTTTTCCTTCCATCACAGGCTTAGAAGCTTCAGGACCAATATCCCCTAGACCTAAAACAGCTGTTCCGTTAGAAATTACTGCAACTAAATTACCTTTAGCTGTATACTTATATACATTATCAACATCTTTCGCTATTTCTAAACAAGGTTCAGCTACACCCGGAGAATATGCTAATGACAAATCTCTTTGAGTGGCATATTTTTTAGTTGGAACTACTTGAATTTTTCCTGGAGTAGGTTTTGCGTGATATAATAACGCCTCTCTTCTTTTACTGTCCTTGTTCATATACTTGATTTTTATCCTAATTTACAAAGATATAAGTCTTGGTTTAAAATGGAAGCTTTTATCTTAATCTTTTCTTAAAAAACAATTTAGCATTAAATAACAAAAAAAAAGCCACAAGAATTTGCGACTTTTTTAATATCTATTTTAAGCAAAACTAAATTTGTGTACCGTTGATATAAGAATCTAAATGATTGATAGTCTCTTTTTGACTTTCAATAATCCCCTTTACTACATCTCCAATTGAAATTACACCCAAAACTGCATTCCCATCGACTACAGGTAAATGTCTAATTCTTTTACCACTCATCAATTCCATGCAGAAATCTATACTATCCGTAGGTTTAACAGTAATTATACCCGTACCCATAATCTCTTTGACTAAAGTACCTTTGGACGTTTTCTCTTTTAAAACAATTTTACGAGCATAATCTCTTTCAGATAAAATACCTACTATTTCACCTTCCTCTATCACTAGTAATGCCCCAACATTTTTTTCTCCCATGACTTTTAAGGCATCATAAACTGAAATTGCAGAAATAATTGAAAACACTTGACCACCCTTAACGCTTAATATTTGATTTACAGTCATATCTAAAATTTTTATACGTATAAAATTAAATAAATAAAACCAAAGCAAAAGTAAAAATTCAAATTATTTAAAATAAAAATGATATTATCAACCAAAACACCAACTAAAAGAGGGAAATAGATCAAATATTCTCATCGATATTAGACTTTTACCTATTTATCTCTAAAACATAGAAAAACCTATATTATCCAATAGTCTACCTATATTTTGTGGTTTTAACACCGTTAATCATTAAGGAACCATGATGGTTTCGTCAAAATTTTTATAGTTCAAATAAAGACAAAACACAACAATTCTACTTCTTTCCTTGGGGGAATAATATAAATGACAACAAAATAGCTGTACCCAAAAAAATTGCCTTAATTGGATTTAGCAATTGGCTTATTTCACAAGTGTTACAAACCATATTGAGTAGTGTTGACCAACCAATCTATAAAATAGGAGTTAAATCCTTTAATTTATTACTTGAAGAATAAATGCAGAAAAGAAATAACATTCAATTAGCTCTAAAATAAATGATCTAGTCATTAGAGAATCCACCAATAAAAACAAACGTCCCTAAATTTTATTCCAAAAATTTAAGATTTCGTTTTAATCCATCAAATTTCGTTCGTTTCAACGGAGAATCTTTGAAAATAACCCTAAATGTTTCTTCGGTTATCTCTTCCCAATCATTTTTGGACATAGACAAAATCTCAGGATTAGAATCAAATAAAGGCTCGTTATGTGCTTTAGAAAATCGATTCCAAGGACAAACATCTTGGCAGACATCGCATCCAAAAGCCCAATCATCAAACTGTCCTTTGACTTCTGCGGGAATATTTTCTTTCAGCTCAATGGTGAAGTAAGAAATACATTTACTTCCATCTACTACATAAGGAGCAACAATTGCCTGTGTTGGACAAGCATCCAAACAAGCAGTACAAGAACCGCAATGATCAGTTACCGCATGATCATAATCCAACTCTAAATCTATAATTAATTCGGCTATAAAATAGAAAGAACCAACTTTTTGAGTAATCAGATTACTATTTTTACCAATCCAACCCAAACCTGATTTTGCAGCCCAAGCTTTATCTAAAACAGGGGCAGAATCTACGAATGCACGACCATAAACTTCTCCAATTGTCGACTGAATAGAGAATAACAATTCTTTGAGTTTATCTTTGATTACATAATGATAATCTGTTCCATAAGCATATTTAGAAATTTTATACGAATCTGAAAGCTGTGTTTTTTCAGGATAATAATTTAATAACAAAGAAATAACCGACTTACTACCTTCGACTAGTTTGGTTGGATCTAAGCGTTTGTCAAAATGATTCTCCATATAAGACATTTGACCATTATGGTTCTTGTTTAACCAACTTTCCAATCTAGGTGCCTCTTCATCTAAAAAACCAGCTTTGGATATACCACAAGACAAAAAACCGAGGCGTTTGGCTTCGGATTTTATGAATTGAGTATTTTCTGATTTAGGAATAACGTGATTATTTAAGGGTTCATACTTTTTCAACACAAGTCAAACATATTAGCCCTGATGGGAGCGGCATCCTTTTTATGGCTTTTTCAGCCATAAAAAGATAGAGCGGACAGCAGGAAATAGCTCCTAAATTTAAAAAAGACCGCCTTGAATATTGGTTTTGATTCTCCCAAGATGTTTGTAAGCTTTGTCAGTCACCTCTCTACCGCGTGGCGTGCGCATAATAAAGCCTTCTTGAATAAGAAAAGGTTCGTATACCTCTTCAATGGTTTCACTACTCTCAGAAACCGCAGTTGCCAAAGTTGACAATCCCACAGGTCCCCCTTTGAATTTATCAATTATAGTAGTCAAAATCTTATTGTCCATTTCATCCAGTCCATGTGCATCAACATTAAGTGCTTTTAAACTATAGCGAGCAATCTCAATATCAATAGTTCCATTACCCTTGATTTGCGCAAAATCACGTACTCTACGCAACAAAGCGTTAGCAATACGAGGTGTACCACGACTACGTCCAGCAATTTCTATGGCTGCTTCATATGAAATAGGCATCTTTAAAATAGAAGCGGAACGTTCTACAATTGAAGTCAAAAGTTCTGTAGTATAATATTGTAGACGAGAAGATATTCCGAAACGAGCACGCATAGGTGCAGTTAACAAACCAGAACGAGTCGTTGCTCCAATTAATGTAAACGGATTCAAATTAATCTGAACTGACCTAGCATTTGGACCAGACTCAATCATGATATCAATCTTGAAATCCTCCATTGCTGAATACAAATACTCTTCAACAATAGGACTCAAACGATGAATTTCATCAATAAACAAAACATCACGTTCGTCTAGGTTAGTTAACAAACCTGCTAAATCACCCGGTTTGTCCAAAACTGGACCAGAGGTGATCTTAATACCAACTTCCAATTCATTAGCAAGAATATTAGCCAAAGTCGTTTTACCTAAACCGGGAGGACCGTGAAAAAGAGTATGATCTAATGCTTCGTTACGTTGATTAGCAGCAGCTACAAAAACTTTCAAATTCTCTAGTACTTGATCTTGACCTGCAAAATCATCAAAAGATAATGGTCTTAACTTTTTTTCGAGATCAAATTCTTCTGAACCGAAACCGTTTGTTGTAGGGTCTAAATTTTCATTCATCAGACAAAGATATAATAAAGTTTCAAGTAAATAAAAATGCCTTTCTGTAATAGAAAGGCATTTTTAAAATATTTTTTAATTCCTAGTGATGTAAAACTTCTTCACCTGGTTTCATCGGTACAGTTTGAGGAACGAAATCCTCATCATGACCTGGATTAGAATAATCATAAGGCCATCTGTGTACTTCTGGAATTTCACCTGGCCAGTTACCATGAATATGTTCTACTGGTGTAGTCCATTCTAAAGTATTAGATCTCCATGGATTTTGTACTGCTTTTTTACCGTAAAAAATACTGCTAAAAAAGTTATACAAGAAAACCAATTGAAAAACTCCACCAACTAACGCAAAAACGGTAATTAATACATTTACATTTTGTAAATCATCAAATAATGGAAAGTTTGTATTTGTATAGTAACGTCTTGGCAATCCCGCTAATCCAATAAAGTGCATTGGGAAAAATACTCCGTATGCGCAAATAGCAGTTACCCAAAAGTGAACGTATCCTAAGTTTTTATTTAACATTCTTCCAAACATCTTTGGAAACCAGTGATAGATTCCAGCAAACATACCATAAAGAGCAGAAATCCCCATTACTAAGTGGAAGTGAGCAATTACAAAATAAGTATCGTGAACATTAATATCCAATGTACTATCTCCTAGAATAATACCGGTTAAACCACCAGTAATAAAAGTAGATATCATACCTATAGAAAACAACATCGCTGGATTCAATTGTAAGTTACCTTTCCATAAAGTTGTAATCCAGTTAAAAGCTTTTACAGCAGATGGAATTGCAATCAATAGAGTCGTAAATGTAAACACAGATCCTAAGAATGGATTCATCCCAGAGATAAACATATGGTGTCCCCAAACAATTGTAGATAAAAATGCAATTGCAAGAACAGACATAATCATCGCTCTATATCCAAAAATTGGTTTACGCGAATTAGTTGCTAAAATTTCAGAAACAAGTCCCATTGCAGGTAAAATTACGATATAAACCTCAGGGTGTCCTAAGAACCAAAATAAGTGCTCAAACAATACAGGAGAACCACCTTGATAATGTAAAACCTCACCAGCGATATAAATATCAGACAAGAAGAAAGAAGTACCAAAACTTCTGTCAAAAATCAACAATAATGCCGCTGATAATAATACTGGAAAGGAAACCACACCAATAATTGCCGTAACAAAAAACGTCCAAATTGTAAGAGGTAGCCTAGTCATAGTCATCCCCTTAGTTCTAAGATTAATAACTGTAACGATATAATTTAAAGACCCCATTAAAGAAGAAGCAATAAATATAGCCATAGAAATTAACCACAAAGTCATCCCCATACCAGAACCTGGAATTGCCTGAGGCAATGCACTTAACGGCGGATAGATAGTCCAACCTGCAGATGCTGGTCCTGCCTCAATAAATAAGGAACTTAACATAATTACAGCTGACAAGAAAAACATCCAATAGGAAATCATATTCATGAATCCAGAGGCCATATCTCGCGCTCCAATTTGAAGCGGTATCAACAAGTTACTAAATGTTCCACTTAATCCGGCGGTTAGCACAAAGAAAACCATTATAGTTCCGTGAATTGTAACTAAAGCCAAATAAACGTCATTCTTCATCACTCCTTCTGGAGCCCATTTATCACCTAATAAAATATTGAAAATTTTAAAAGATTCTTCAGGCCATGCTAATTGCATTCTAAAAAGCATAGACATCGTAATTCCAATAACTCCCATAATAATACCTGTAATAAGATATTGCTTGGCAATCATTTTATGATCAATACTAAAAATATACTTAGTAATGAATGTGTCTTTATGATGATGTTCGTGTTCGTGATCGTGTCCGTGATCGTGACCTTCTGCTGACATATATGTTTACTTTAAATTTTCTTAATAAATATTATTTTACTGCTACTACTGGAGCAACAACAACTGAATCTTTTGAACTTGTATCAGTACTTATTGCAGATGTTGGAGTAGCATTAGCTTCTTTTACCTGAACTGCTAATAGCGCTTGCTCTTTAATCCATTTTTTATAATCCTCAGGAGTATCAACTATTATTTTCATTTGCATGTTATAATGAGAAGCTCCACAAATTTTATTACAAAGCAATAAATAATCAAAAGTATAAGGATCTAAAACAGTACCGCCTTTAGCAACTAACTCTATAGACTTCTTAGCTCTCAGGTCATTAATATGAGCCACTTTTTCTACCATATAAGGCAATTCTCTATATTCTGATGTAGTATAAATAGGCTCAAAAGCAAATTCAGTAACCATACCAGGAACACAGTTCATTTGCGCTCTAAAGTGAGGCATATATGCAGAGTGTAACACATCTTGAGATCTCATTTTAAAATGTACTTTTCTTCCTTTTGGGATATGCAATTCAGAAACAACAATATCGTCCTGAGCATTTGGATCAGACATATCAACACCTAATGTATTAATACCTTCAATATATCTAACGTTTGCTTTACCAAGAACATTATCCTCTCCAGCATAACGAGCAGACCATTTAAACTGTTGTGCATATAATTCAATTACAACAGTATCTTCTTCGTCATCAATAAACATAATATTAGTCCAAGCGTACAATCCATAAAGAATTAAACCCGCTAATACTACCGCTGGGATAATACTCCAAAGAGCTTCTAATTTATTATTATCCGCAAAATATAATGCTTTTTGCCCTTTTTTTCCTCTGTATTTGAAAGAAAAATAATGAATTAAAACTTGAGTAATTGCTTGAACAATAAACAATAAAACCCATGAAATATTCATCAAGCTATCAACTAGAGCACCGTGTTCAGAAGCTGGTGTATGAAGAACTAAACCACCCCATGCAAATAAACCATAAATAGTTAATATATAAAGGAAAGCTAGAAAGCCAAACATTAAATAACCCTGTACATTATTATCATTATCATTAGCTACCTGCGAATTGTCCGAAATTGAACCTACTTGAGTAAGATCAAATATCTTAGTCAATTGCCACAAAGCAACAGCTAATAAAACTAAAACTATAATTACCAACAAACTTGTCATCTGTTTATCTCTTTAAATATTAATAATGAAAATGTTTACTTTCTTCTATAAATGGATTTCTTTTTGGCAACAAAGGAGCTTTAGTCAATGCTGTAAAGACAGCAAATATAAACAATCCAAGGAAGAAAAGAACGGATGAAATTTCAGAAACACCGATGAACCAACGATCACCTACTGTTCCAGGCATAATCATATTAAAGAAATCAATATAATGACCCGCTAAAATAACAACACCTGCCATTACAATAACCCATGAAATTCTTTTGAAATCGGTATTTAGAAGAATTAACAAAGGGAATACAAAATTCATAACAACCGCTCCAAAGAAAGGAAGATTATACAATTGAATTCTTGTAATAAAATAAGTAATCTCTTCAGGAATATCAGCGTACCAAATCAACATGAATTGAGAGAACCATAAGTAAGTCCAGAAGATACTAATACCAAACATAAACTTAGCTAAATCATGAATATGACTAGTATTAACATATTCTAAAAAACCTTTAGACTTTAAATACACAGTCACTAATGCAATTGTAGTAATACCACTTACAAAGAAACTAGCAAAAACATACCATCCAAACAATGTACTAAACCAGTGTGGATCAACAGACATAATCCAATCCCAAGACATAATAGACTCAGAAACAATAAAGAAAACCATAAAACCAGCTGTCATTTTAAAATTCTTTTTGTAAAAAGAATTATCAGTAGATTCATCTTGAGCTAAACAATTTTTAGCAGTATAGTATCTGTATAAATTCCATCCAATTAAAAATATAGCAGCACGAACAATCCAAAAAGGAAAATTCAAATATCCTGCTTTGTTAGCAATTAATTCATCGTGAGCAACTACTTCTGGATCTAACCAAATAAATAGATGATTAAAATGTAATCCACATAAAATTAAAAACACAAAGAAAATGACAGAACCATAAGGTAAATAAGCCGTAATCCCTTGCATTACTCTAAATAAAACAGGAGACCAACCAGCTTGAGCTACTATTTGAATAGCATAAAAAGCTAAAACTCCCATTGAAATCAACAAAAAGAAAATACAAGCAACATATAATGCAGCCCAAGGTTTATTTTGCAACTGGTGCAAAACGTGATTTAAATGTTCAGTGTGTTCAGCATCATGGTGAGCAACTTCTGCCTTGTCGTGATGTGCATCAGCATGGGCTTCATCAGTCACTTTAGTTTCTTCATGATGTACAGCACCATGGCCATCATGACTTTCTGCAGCAAGAAGTGTTTCAACTTCCTGAATATCTTTAGGTGCATTCAAAAAACCATAACCAATACCCAATATACCAACGGCCATAAGGATAAAAGAGAAAGTTTTTAATTTACTTGAAAATGTATACATATCTATTACGATCAGTTTGTTCAACAATTATAATTGGCTTTTAAGTTTTAGAACATAGTCAGCAACTAACCAACGTTCGTGAGCACTTAATTGATTTGCATGAGACCCCATAGAATTTAACCCATAAGTCTCAACATGAAAAATACTTCCTTCAGTTATCACCCTATCTTTATAACTAGGCACACCAAGAAATTTTTCTCTTTCAACCAACTTCCCTTTACCGTTTCCAGCTGCACCATGACAACTAATACAATAAATATCGAAAAGCTCTTTTCCTTTACCAGAATTACGATCTAATGAATCCAAAGGAGATTTTAAATTAGCCTTCGCTAACTCATAACCTGCAGTTGAATTTTCATATTCATACGGTTCAAAACCTCTTTTAATAGTACCATCTGGAGGAAGTTGACCTTCTTTTCCATTTTTAAAAGCAGCAGATTCAGAATAAGTTTCATATCCTGCTGATTCGTACATATTAGGAAAGTATTGATAATTCGGTGCTTTATTATTATGACATGATGCCACTAAAATAGTGATGCCTAATAAAAGTGCTGTTTTATATACCCTTTTCATATCTTAATTAATGCTTTTCAATTACTTTAACTTCTACAGCTCCTGTCCCTTGGAAAAAAGAAATTAATTCTTCTTCATTATTGTTAATAGCCACTTCCATTAAAAAGTGATCATCTGTAGTTCTTACATCCGGATTTTCAGCTTCTTTAAATGGCCATAATCTACTTCTCATATAAAAAGTAATAACCATAAGGTGGGCTGCAAAAAACACAGTCATTTCAAACATAATAGGCACAAAAGCCGGCATATTCTGAATGTAACTGAAACTTGGTTTACCTCCAATATCTTGAGGCCAATCTTGAATCATTACAAAATTCATCATCCAAGTGGCAAATGAGATACCTATACAACCGTATATGAATGAACAAATAGCTAGTCTTGTAGGTGCTAGTCCCATAGCTTTATCCAATCCGTGAACCGGAAATGGAGTAAAAACTTCTTCAATATGATGATGAGCTGCTCTAGTTTTCTTAACCGCATCCATCAATATATCATCGTCATTGTAAATGGCGTATATTACTTTATTACTCATGGTGTGAATCTTTTTTTGCTCTTTCTCTAATATAATTATCTCCTGTTCCTTTCAAAATTGTTTTGACCTCTGCTTGAGCGATCACAGGGAAAGTTCTGGCATACAATAAAAACAATACGAAGAAGAAACCAATTGTTCCTATAAAAATTCCGATATCTACAAATGTTGGAGAAAACATAGTCCATGAAGATGGTAAATAATCTCTATGCAATGAAGTAACGATAATTACAAAACGCTCAAACCACATCCCAATGTTTACAACAATAGAAATGATGAATGAAAACATAATACTTGTTCTTAATTTTTTAAACCACATGAACTGAGGAGAAAAAACATTACAAGTCATCATAGACCAGTAAGCCCACCAGTAAGGCCCTGTTGCTCTATTCAAGAAAGCATACTGCTCATACTCTACTCCAGAATACCAAGCAATAAACAACTCAGTAATATAAGCAACACCTACAATAGAACCAGTTATCATGATAACAATATTCATCAACTCGATATGTTGTAATGTAATGTAAGCTTCAAGGTTTGAAACTTTCCTCATAATGATAAGTAAAGTATTCACCATTGCAAATCCAGAGAAAACTGCCCCTGCAACAAAATACGGAGGAAAAATCGTTGTATGCCATCCTGGAATTACTGAAGTAGCAAAATCCATCGATACAATAGTATGTACAGAAAGTACAAGTGGAGTCGCTAAACCAGCAAGTACCAAAGATACCTCTTCAAAACGTTGCCAATCTTTAGCTCTACCGCTCCATCCAAAGCTTAAGATCGAATAAACTCTCTTATTAAAAGGAGTAATAGCTCTATCTCTCAACATAGCAAAATCAGGTAACAAACCAGTCCACCAGAAAACTAATGATACTGACAAATAAGTAGAAATTGCAAATACATCCCAAAGTAATGGAGAGTTAAAGTTAACCCATAATGAACCAAATTGATTTGGAATCGGCAATACCCAGTATGCTAACCATGGACGACCCATGTGGATAATTGGGAATAAACCTGCTTGAATAACTGAGAAAATAGTCATGGCCTCCGCTGAACGGTTAATGGCCATTCTCCATCTTTGACGGAATAGTAATAATACTGCCGAAATCAATGTTCCTGCATGACCAATACCAACCCACCAAACGAAGTTAGTAATATCCCAAGCCCATCCAACGGTTTTATTCAAACCCCATGTTCCGATACCTGTAGATACGGTGTAAATAATACAACCTAATCCCCAAAGGAAAGCTGTTAATGCGATTGTAAATACAATCCACCAATGTTTATTAGCTTCTCCCTCAACAGGAGCAGCTACATCAACTGTTACATCGTGATAGCTTCTATCACCTATAACTAAGGGTTTTCTAATGGTTGATTCGTAGTGAGACGACATAATCCTTTATATGTTTCTTAATTAATAATTATTTTTAACTAGGTATTTCTAACTTTAACATGATAAATCACATTTGGTTTTGTCCCGACATGCTCTAATAAATGATACATTCTATCGTCTTCTACTAATTTAGCAACATGACTTTCTTTATCATTAACATCTCCAAAAACCATTGCTCCACTTGTACAAGCACTTGAACAAGCAGTTTGGAATTCACCATCAACAATAGCTCTACCTTCTCTTTTTGCCTTCAAAATGGTTGCTTGTGTCATTTGAATACACATAGAACATTTTTCCATAACTCCACGAGAACGAACATTTACATCTGGATTTAACACCATACGACCTAAATCATCATTCATATGATAATCAAATTCTTTATTCCCATTATATAAGAACCAGTTAAAACGACGCACTTTATAAGGACAGTTGTTAGCACAGTAACGAGTACCAACACATCTATTATAAGCCATATGATTTTGACCTTGACGACTGTGCGATGTTGCAGCAACAGGACAAACAGTCTCACAAGGAGCATGATTACAATGTTGACACATTACAGGTTGAAAAGCTACTTGAGGATTATCTCCTGCTTTTTCCATTTCACTGAAAGTAGATAATGAACTAGATAAACCAGAAATATTTTCTTTTCTTTCGTTATCACCTTCAAAAGTTGACTCAGAAGAATAATATCTATCGATACGTAACCAATGCATATCTCTACTTCTTCTTATCTCAGATTTCCCTACTACAGGGACGTTATTCTCAGCGTGACATGCAATCACACAAGCACCACACCCAGTACAAGCATTCAAATCAATTGACAAGTTAAAATGATGTCCAATTGAACGATCAAATGAATCCCATAAATCAACAGTAGTTGCTTCAACTTCTTTATGATCTAAAGAAACCATAGGAACAGGATTCCATTCTTTAGCATCTTTACTATTGAAGATTTCCAAAGTAGTTTCTTTGATAATATCTCCTCTACCCATTAAAGTTTTTTGACCTTGAACACAAGCAAACTCATGTTCTCCAGCAGCTTTTTCAAAACTAACAGATTGTACATCATTAAAACCTTTATATAAAGCGTAAGCATTTAAACCTACTTGCATTTCTTCTTTTAAAGCCGCTTTACGACCATAACCTAATGCCAAACCTAAAGTACCAACAGCTTGCCCTGGTTGAACAATCACTGGAACATTTTCTAACTTAATACCATCTGCCGTAGTAATAGTAGCGTAACTTCCATTAAGCCCACCATTAGCAACAATCTCATTAGATAATTCTAGTGTTTTTGCATCAGCATTAGAAACAGTTACATAGTTATCCCAAGACACTCTTGTAATTGGATCTGGTAATTCCTGCAACCATGGATTAGCAGCTTGTTGACCATCTCCTAAACCAGTTTTTGTATATAAAACCAATTCAAAACCTTCAGCAGCTTTTGATTTTGACAAAGCCAAAGCAGCTCCGTTATAATCTGCACCACCTCCAGATAAAGATTGCGAACCACTTACAAATATACCATCATGTAATACCTTATTCCAAGTTGCTCCTGCAGTAACACCCGCAGCAGTTCCTTTTACATAATCGTAATACGTTCCATTTACACCATTTAATGACATCAAAACTTCTTGAAATTGTTTTGTATCAAATAATGGACGAATAGTTGGTTGTGTTATACTATAAGCACCTTTTGTTAAACTTAAATCTCCCCAAGATTCTAAATAATGAGGAACCGCAGCCGCAACTGTACTTACCAAAGCCGTTTCATCTTCTTTCAAAGAAAAAGCAACAGAAGTTTTTACTTTTTTAAGCCCTTCAGCAAAAGAAGCTGAATCTGCTAATGTATATATTGGATTAACACCACTCATTAACAAAGTATGAACGTTACCCGCTTTCATATCATTAATTAACTGAGCTACTTTTTCGTTAGATCCTTTTCTTATTTGTCTTGAACCAGCAGTACTAAAAGCTTCACTAGCCAAAGCATTATTAATCGCTATAACTAATAATTGCGCATTTTTATCTTGAATACCTGAAACCAAGACTCCTTGAGCTCCAGCCATTTTCAATTGCTTAGCAGCTTTAGTTACTTCATCTTTAACTGAAACTTCTAAATTAACAGCAGCCGAAGCTCCTGTTACGACATTATATATATGAACTAATGCTTGTTTTTGAACCGCAGTAGACATTGCTAAACGTTTATCAGCTGCCGCACCAGACAAAGTCATGTTCGCTTCCAATTGGAAGTGACGTGACATTTTTCCGTTTTTAGGAATTCTTCCTTGCGCATAACCTGAATCATATCCACCACCTTGCCAGTCACCTAAAAAGTCAGCACCAACAGAAACAATTAAACTAGCTTTTGAAAAATCATAATCAACCAAAGCTCTATCACCATAAACTGTTTCAAAAGCATCTAAAGCTTCTGAAGAAGATACAGCATCATAAACCACATGCTTAGCATTAGGGTTTTTTGAAATAAATTCAGCGATTAATTTTTCAGTTGAAGGACTTGCCAAAGTATTAGTTAATACTACTACTTGACCACCTTTAGCTTTTGCATCAACAAGACTTGAATTAATTTTCGCCTCAACAGCAGCCCAAGTTGCAGTTTTACCCTCAATCTTTGACTCTTTCAAACGCATATTATCATATAATGATAATACTGACGCATGAACTCTTGCATTTGCAGCAAATTTAGCTCCAGAAATGGTGTTATTTTCTATCTTAATAGGACGCCCTTCACGTGTTTTAACAAGAAGATTTGCAAAATCAAAACCATCAAACATAGAAGTAGCATAATAATCAGCTACACCAGGAATGATTTGTTCTGGTTGTAATACATAAGGTATCGACTTGTGTACAGGACCTTCGCAAGCAACAAGCGTAGCTGCAGCAGTACTAAATCCAACGTACTTTAAAAAATCACGACGTGATGTAGAAGACGAAGACAAAGCTTCATTATTCCCTAAGAATTCATCCGTAGGAATTGCCTCAACAAATTCGTTATTTTTAAGCGCCTCAACAATAGAACTATTTCCGTCTAGTTCTTCAACACTTTTCCAGTATTTTTTGTTTGATGACATTTTATATAAATATTAGAATCTTAATTATTATTTTCTTTAATCAGCAATTTGAATTTTAGTCTATTTAAACCAAAATAAACAAATCTAGTAATGGCATTTACCACATTCTAAACCTCCCATTTGGGCAGCAGTCAATTTATCAACTCCGTACTTTTTAGAAAGCTCTTCATGAATTTTAGTATAATACTCATTCCCTTCCATTTTAACATCGGTCTTTCTGTGACAGTTAATACACCAACCCATAGTCAAAGGAGCAAATTGCTTCTGAATTTCATAAGTCTCAACTGGACCGTGACAAGTTTGACATTCAATACCTGCAACAGTAACGTGTTGCGAGTGATTAAAGTAAACAAAGTCAGGTAAATTATGAATGCGAACCCATTTTACTGGTTGTGATTTCCCTGTATAAGACTGAGTAGCTTTATCCCAACCAACCGCAGTATATAATTTTTGGATTTGCTCATCGTAGAATGCTTTACTGTATTCAGGAGTCGCTGTAGTTTCAGCAACTTCAGAAATATTCTTATGACAGTTCATACAAACATTCAAAGAAGGAATACCTGCAGTTTTACTAACTCTAGCAGAAGAGTGACAATATTTACAGTTAATCTCATTATCACCAGCGTGAATTTTGTGAGAGTAATGAATCGGCTGAATCGGCTCGTAGTTTTGATCTACGCCTACTTGCATTAAGAAACCATATACGAAGTAACCACTTGCCAACAATAAGAATATCGCAGTTACCAAAACCAAGAATTGATTTTTAACAAACGCTTTCCATATTGGAGTTGATTTTTCTTTCACTACAACCTCGATACCATTTGCACTAGCCACTTTAGTCAACACTTTGTTCACCAAGAATAACATTACAACTAACATTGCCATTACAAGAGCAAGAGCTCCTAAAATTACACTGTTAGAAATACCATCTCCTTGAGTAGCTGCTCCGCCTGAAGCCATTGCTGCAGCAGGAATTTCAGCTTTCTCTTCAGAGGTATATGCAATAATATTATCAATATCGCCTTCTGACAATTGAGGAAAAGCAGTCATCACTGATTTATTATTTTCATCAAATAATTTCACAGCCGCTGCATCACCTGACTTGATCATTTCAGAACTATTATGCACCCACTTGTATATCCAAGCCATGTCATGCTTGTCCGCAATACCTCTAAGGGCAGGACCAGTTGATTTAGCATCCATTTTATGACATGCTGCACAGTTTGAATTAAAAAGTTCTTTCCCTTTTACAGGATCGCCACCTTGCGAGGCCGCAGGAGCTTCATTTGCAGCTGCAGGAGCAGCATCTTGAGCAAAGGAAGTTAAGGAAAAAGCCAGCGACAAAGCAAAGCTAAAAAATAATTTCCTTGAGATCGAATTATGGTTACCCACCTTTTTCATATTATATAATGATTATCTACTAAAAATTGGCATAGTTTTTAATACTTAACTACATTAAAAAGCTACCCCTTTATTATAAATCTCGACAAAAATACGACTTATGAACTATTCTCAAAACCATAAGATAACCTTAATTTCAATTTATATCCATTCTAAATAATTATTCACTTTCACATTCTTTCATTAAATACTACTTTTGCCTAAAAACCATTGCATTATGAAAATTTCAACAATCCCTAATAACTTAATATTAAGTACTTTTCTTTGCCTGACAGCTACAATTACCAAAGCCCAACAACAAAATATTAATATACAGCAAGACAACAAGTTTGAACAATTATTAAACGAAAAAAGAAAAATAAACAGCTCAATCACTGTAAATCAACGCTATAAACTTCAAGTGTTTAGCGGTAGTAGTGATGGTGCAAAAAAAACACTTCTGGATTGCAAACAGGACTTTAAAGAGCTTGAAGGTACAATCGTATTCAATACTCCAAATTTCAAAGTATGGATTGGAAATTTTAGAACAAGAATTGAAGCTGAACGATATATGATCGAAATAAAAAAAAAATACCCAAATTCATTACTTATCAAACCTCAAAAATAGATATGATGTTTTTTAAGCATAAAAAAGTTTGTACATAAAAACACATCAGCAAAACTCAAAATTCACAATAAAAAATTATTTCAAGGCTTCAGGATTAAAATCCTTCATCAAGTAAACCAACATATTTCTAACAGGTTTCCCTGATCTAAATTGACAAATAACAACGGGTGAATGAATTTCTGCAAATAACTTTCCATAGATTAAATTAGGATCTTTAAAGGAATTTGAAATAGTAATAAAATAAGCATCATCCCCTGGCTTTAACACCTTCCTTTGTTGGTTAATCCAAAAATAAGTATGAATATCATTAAGCTCCCCTATCGCTACAAAATTCATCCCTAGTGGTTGTACTATATAATTATCAATATGAGCAGCTGGAAACCATTTATTGTTAACAATAAAATTAGTACTCGTTTTACCAGACTTATTGTCCCAATAACATACCCTCTTAACTTCTTTTTTAAAATAATTCCAATCATACAGATCTAAAGTAACATCCCCTTGACCCAAATTTATTTCTTTATTACTACCGAGTGTACCAGGATAAAAATTAACAAATAGAAGCCCAAAAAAACAAACTAATACTATTAAAATATTTGCAATCCAAACTAAATTCACAAGCCTACTATTTGTTTTTATATCAACTAAAAAGCACGCCACCAGTAAAATCAACGCTGTATATCCCGGACCCGACCAATGAGGCAATGTATCCCTAAAAAAAGAAAGACCAAGTAACAGAATAATTAAAGGTAAACTCATCAATAAAAATAGTCTAGTATAATTCAAACTAAGACTGACTTTATTTTTAAAAAAAGCAAATAAACCCAAAAAAATTAAGCCATAATTCATTGGATTATTATACAAAAAACCACCCAAACATTCACGCATAAAGCTATTAAAGTTTACACCTTGATTAATAACGATTCGATTACTATGAAAAGTATAAGTAATAAAATCATTTTCAATATTCCACAATAGTATCGGCGAAATGATTATCAACGTTAATAATGCTGATAAATATAAAAAAGGTTTAGAAAACAATTTCCTATCATAAACGATGATATAGAGTCCAAATCCAAGCCACAGAAAGACACCATGAACTTTACTCATCACACACAAGCCAGCCGTGGCTCCAAACCACAACAAACTTTGATTAACAATTTTACTTGAACTACCTTCCTTCACTACAACTGTTAAAAAATAAAGACTTAAAATCCAGAAAAATAATTGTGGAGCGTCAGGCATGATAAACAAACCCGCAATAATACTTGAATAAATTGACGAACTATAAAGCAATGCCGCAACAAGACCTGCTTGCTGGTTCTTTATTTTATTACCAATAAGATACATTAAAAAAGTATTGACCGCCGATAAAATAATGGGTCCCAAACGGATAAAAAAGTCCGATGTGTAGGTTAAATTGAAAGTTGTTACTCGAATTAATAATGCTACCAAAGGAGGATGATCAAAGTAATTCCATTGTAAATGCCTAGCATAAGTTAAATAATAAATCTCATCATTACCTAAACTAACTGACAATGCTACAATACAACGAATCAATGTAGCAAACAAAATAATAGTTGAAATATTATTTTTTAAAACCATACTATATTTTAAAAGTATAAAAAGAATTAGCTCCGAAATTCCAAAAGAAAACCAATACAGTAACTAAGATTTTACAAGTATAAAAATCAATAGAAGTCTTTTTTTGCAACGAATACAAAACGGTTGTATTAATACTAAAACCTACGATAGCAATAATTAAAAAACTAATAAATTGTGCTCCAATATGCGGATCTGTATCTTCAAATGTAAAGTACTTATTTAAAAAATAATTATTAGTCACCCCAAATAAAAACCCGAATCCATTAGCTAAATATTTATTAAGACTTAATTTTTCTTTACAAAACCAGGTCACAAAAAAATCAATAATCAACCCGGAAAACCCAACAAATCCAAATTTTAAAAATTTAAAAAAATCCATACTTCAGTTAGATCGATGAAGAATTAGACATAGTCCTACCCGGATACTTAAAAAAAAGAAGTTTGTTTTTTACTCTTGAATTAGAAATTACAAGATCAAACCAAACAATAGATAATGCACCAAATACAATTCCAATCACAGCACCTGCGCAAACATCAATTAAAAAATGATGCGCGAGATAAATTCTAGAATATCCAACTAACGCACTCAGTGCTAATAACAAAACACAAACATATCTTTTTTCACAATATCCTGACAAGACAGTCGCTAACGCAAAAAAAGAAGCTGTATGCCCCGAAGGAAAACTATTAAAGCCTATTCGGCTAGTCGCAAAAGTGTCTAAGTAATACAAATAATGATGCATCTCAAAATAAACGCTTGGCCTAGGAGAAGTAATTATATTCTTGATTATTTGAGCAAATAAACCTGAACTAATATAAGAAATTAAGATAATAAAAGCCAAGTTACGGTGTTGTTTTAAAAATAACAAAATAACGAGTGAACTAATAATTATAAACCACCCGTCACCTAAAAATGTAATATTTTCAAATACAGAATCTAAACTTCCCGTATGAAATTGATTAAGCCAAATAAAACCTTCCGCTCTTGAAAACAGACACAAAAGGATAATTGCTAACAAAATAACAAACAAGTTCAGTCCGTAGTACAGCTTGTTCCGAATAATAACTTTAAAAATGGATTTCATTCTACAAAAATTAGTTTTTTGTAAAACTACAGGAACAATGTTTTGTTAAGGTAAATTGAATTTTGTAATAACAAAATCAAATCTTTAACTAATTGTTATGAAAGCAAACTACATGTTAAGCCCCCTTTCTTACCAAAATTAAATTAATTCACTAGGTCTTTTATTTTTCTTTTTCTTGAAATAATTAGAAAGATGACTTTCATCAGTAAAACCAAACTCATGTGCAATTTGCTTAATTGACATTTGCTTACTCAAAATTCGCTTTTCAATTAATTTGATTCGAAGAGTATGAATATAATCCCTGTAAGTGATTGAGAAATTTCGCTTAAAATAGGTTCCGAAATAAGTATGAGAAATATTAAAATGTACAGCTATTGATTTGATTTGAATCAACTTAGGCTCATATACATTTTGATGGATATAGGTTATAATTACATCATTATCAATTCCAGCTCCTACCATTTTGAGATTCATAGCAGATATACTTTCTTTAATCAATCCAAAAATGGATAAAATTTGATAAAACATAATTGGTGAAGTAGAAATATCTGTTTTACCGTTATAGGACATAATATTCTCAACTGTGTTTTTCAATATCAACCTACAAGAGGCATCTAACTCTAAAACATTCTCTTTAAGAACTTTTTCACGCATAAAGTTTTCAGGTGTATTCAGTAGAAACTCATCACAAGAAAGCTTTTTATTAGAATTAAAATAGTTGTCAGTAAATTTGATAAAAACAAAACCAGTCCTTTTTTTAATATCAAAATAATGCTCATCATCAGGTGATATTACAAATAAATCACCTGACTTATAGGCCAGTAAATTTGCATTCAAATGATGGATACCGCTCCCTTTAACAATATAGATGATTTCATAATAGTTATGACTATGAGCAGGGAGATGAAACTGATCCTCTTCAAACTGATCCAGTACTAAAGTGTCAAATTGTTTTAATTTACGCATAGCTGATAATTACAATTATATAAAACAAATTTACAACTTATTCAGTCTGCTTAATCAATAATTTTGCATCTACAAAACAGATATAAAATCTATATAATGAAAAAAAGCCTTCTATCTCTATCTCTAGGTGGTTTAACCATTGGAATAACCGAATTTGTTATGATGGGATTATTACCAGATATTGCTACTAATTTAAAGGTTAGCATTCCAGTAGCTGGATATTTAATTTCAGCCTATGCACTAGGAGTTGTCATTGGAGCGCCAATACTAGTAATTGTCACCAGAAATTACCCCCCTAAAAGAACGCTTTTGATACTTGCAGCTTTACTAGCATTCTTTAATTCATTATCCATTATTGCTCCAAATTATGATTTTCTATTTGTTTCCAGATTCCTTTCGGGATTACCGCATGGGGCATTTTTTGGTGTAGGTGCCGTGGTTGCCAGCCGACTTGCTGACAAAGGGAAAGAAGCGCAGGCAATATCCGTAATGTTTCTTGGACTTACCATTGCCAATGTTGTGGGGGTACCAATAGGAACTTATATCGGACACCATTATAGTTGGCGCTATACTTTTATAATCATTGGGATAATTGGCGCGATTACTTTTATAGCTATAAAGTTTTGGATGCCAGAATTGGAAGCAAAATCGGAAGAAACAATCAAAAATCAATTGCAATTTTTCAAGAAACCAGATGCTTGGCTCGTTATTTTAATCACCGCTATAGGTTCCGGAGGTTTCTTTTGCTGGATAAGCTATATTGCGCCTTTGCTAACAGAAGTCTCTGGTTTTGCAGCAGCCGATGTCCCTTTTATCTTAATCTTGGCAGGCTTGGGAATGGTCGTTGGGAATTTCATAGGAGGAAAATTAGCTGATAAATACTCTCCAGAGAAGACAATCATTTGTTTATTATTATCGATAGCACTTGACTTAACGTTGGTGTTTTTATTTTCATCCAATCCTTATTTAAGCCTTGTTTTAGTTTTTACATCAGGATTTTTTTCATTTGCATTAGTAGCACCAGTGCAAATATTGATGATCAAAACCGCAGTTGGCGCTGAAATGATTGCCTCAGCAACTATTCAAGCAGCATTTAATATTGGAAATGCTTTAGGCGCTTTCTTGGGTGGATTACCTTTGATTGCAGGATTTAGTTACACCTCACCAAATTTAGTTGGTATAACAATGGCCCTTCTTGGCGTGGTTTTTACACTAGTTTTTTTACACAGAAAACAACGTTTAATAAGAGCTGTTAACGTTTAAAAAAACATATTTACAATTTTATCAATGACTAAAACAACTAACTTAATCAAAATCACAAATTGACCACAGAAACCCCTTTAATTGCTATAAACACTTCCATTACATGTTATTTAAAATAGAATACAAAACTTTTCGTTAGGCACCCGACGATTCGAAAATCGTAACGTAGCTGGAAGTGGTAATACAAAAACGAAATATATTGTTCAAAAAAAATCTTATTCTAAAATATACAATTATTAATAGAACACAAAAAATTAATGTCCTATCGAATCCATTTCATGATCGTAAGCACCAGACACAAGGTCAGCCCAATCCCAGCCATCATCTTTAAGTAGTGACAACAGTAATCGACGTCTAGTTGTAAGTTTTTCATACTTCAGACCAGCAGCATCAGGGTTTATAATTTTGACACCTTCATTCTCAAGACCACTAAGATTTATTACTGGTGGACATTCAATTCCAGGAATAATAAAAGCTGCTGGTAGTGTTATAAGGTAACTTGTAATGGCTTTTCGTAACCTTAAAAGCACATTTAATGAAGGTTGTTGCTCTGCCGAAACATTATGTAATAATACAGTCAGGGCTTCATCAAGATTTATAAGATTAATCACAAAGGCTTCTTTCTTGTCTGACGAATGAAAAAAATGCAACACAGAATATGCTTTATGGTTTTGAGCATGCAAAATAATAGAATCTGTTAAGGACACAAAAGGCTGTTCTAACTCCTTAAAATCTTTTCCATTCCAATAATTCATCAGTATATCTTCAACAGAAGTGCCTAGAGTGTTGATATAAACGCTTATTCGTCTTTTTACTATTTCGGCCGAAACAACTGGAAGTAAGTATGTAATAGCGATAGAAATCAAGATTAATCCAGCAAATGATAATATTGCAGTAAGCACATCCCAGAAAGGCCCAGCGGGCTCCATATCTCCTAATCCCAAAGTAGATAAGGTATATCCTGTAAAAAATATCTTATTCATTATTGTTGTACGAGTATTAGTCTCCACATTCATCAACGAATCCGGATAACTAATAAATAGCAAACTAGCAGAAATCCATATTAGCAATATCCAATTTACTAGAATCGAAACTAGAATTATAGCTCCCCCAAGATCGAGGATTTTTTTTCTCTGTGTTTTTTTACTTATTAGCAATACTAAACTCCAAACAAATTTTGAAAGTCTTCGAGTAAGAAAACCAGCTCCTCTAACAGACAAAGAAGTATTGATTAAATCATTAATGGTAATAATGAGTAACAAAACTCCTAAAAAAAAGACAAAATAATTCATAATAACGCTTTAATTAATCACAAAGAAACAACATTAAAATGGGTAAATTTAACTTTTCTATCACCTACAATCAACAATTATCGCACACAACAAGACACAAAAAAACCGCCAATCTCAACGAGAGGCGGTTTTTGTTTATTCGTTTATAGCATTTCCGTTTTTATCATAGAAATGATACTCTAAGTACGTGTAAGCGTCACGTGGTATAATTTTCACCCATTTTTTATGTTCAAGAAACCATTTTGAACGTAATGATGGAAAACCTTTACTGAGGTATGCAGCCACAAATGGATGTGCATTAAGCACAACGTTCTTGTGGATTTTTAATACTCTATCTAGATCTGATTTGATTTTATCAATGATTAAAATTGGCGCTTCAATTTCGCCATTTACATCGTTTGGATCTTCTTCTCTAGTTTTGATATTTACTTCTGGTCTTACCCTTTGTCTTGTAATTTGAACTAATCCAAATTTACTTGGGGGTAAAATCTTGTGTTTTGCTTTATCATCGTTCATTTCTTCTCGAAGGAAGTCAAACAAGACTTTCCGGTTTTCGGGATTAGACATGTCGATAAAATCAATTACAATAATTCCGCCCATGTCACGTAGACGTAATTGTCTAGCGATTTCACCGGCAGCAATCATATTTACTTCCATTGCGGTATCTTCCTGATTGGTGGCTTTATTAGAACGGTTCCCACTGTTGACGTCAATGACGTGCAAAGCTTCAGTATGTTCTATTATAAGATAAGCTCCTTTACTCATGGAAACAGTTTTCCCAAAGGATGTTTTGATTTGTCTCTCTATGTTGTATTTCTCAAAAATTGGTGTGTCTTTTGATTGATAAAACTTAACAATAGATTGTTTGGAAGGTGCAATTTCTTGCAGGTAATCCTTAGTTTGGTTGTACAACTCTTCATCATCTATCTGAATGCTACTAAAAGTATCATTGAATACATCTCTTAATATTGAAGAAGCTCTATTGAGTTCTCCTAATACTTTGGACGGATGCTGAGCAGTTGGTAATTTTTTACACATTGCAGTCCATCTGTCTAGCAGGTTCTGCAAATCTTTTTCTAATTCGGCTGTATTTTTGCCTTCGGCTACTGTGCGAACAATAACACCAAATCCTTTTGGTTTGATGGATTGTACAAGTTTTTTCAAACGGTCTTTTTCTTTTTTGTTTTCTATTTTTTGAGAAATAGAAACGCGATCAGAGAAAGGGACCAAAACAATAAATCTACCTGCCAGAGAAAGCTCAGCGCTTATCCTTGGTCCTTTGGTAGATATAGGTTCTTTGACTACTTGTACTAAGATAGATTGATTGGCGTTGATTACATTAGTAATTGTTCCGTCCTTTTCTATCTCTTTTTCAAACTGAAAGTTTTTTAGGGAGAAATCTTTTAATTTACCTGCGCTTACAAGTTTTATGAATTTCAGTTGGGAAGATAAGTTAGGTCCTAAATCGTGATAATGTAAAAAGGCGTCTTTTTCAAAGCCTACATTTACAAAAGCAGCATTAAGTCCAGCAACGGGTTTCCTTATTTTGGCAATAAATATATCACCAACTTGAAAGTTGCTTTTTTCTTCTTCTTTGTGTAATTCAATTAGTTTTCCATCTTTTAATAAGGCAAAATCTACGAAATCAGAACTAGATCTAATGATTAATTCTTTATTCATTTGTAAATTTTTATCCGTGAATGGGTCATTGGTTGTTAGTTGTTGGTTGTTGGAAAAAATCCATCAACAATCACCTACTAACCATCAACTTCTCAAGGATGGATTAAACAATAATTTAAACAGGTTTTTTACCCGGAGAAAATCAGCTGGCAGTTCTCAATTTTGAGTCACTAGTAAACTGATGACTTATAACTGAGAACTGATGACTAATTTTCAATTTCAATGAACTTTTAAAAAGAAAAAAGTAGTTATAAACTACTTTTTCTTCTTGTGACGGTTAGCTCTCGCTCTTTTTTTACGTTTGTGAGTAGCAACCTTATGTCTTTTTCTTTTTTTACCACTTGGCATAATCTTTTAGATTTTTATGATTAATAATATTATTTTGCTTCGTTATTTGTTTTTACTCCTTCTACAAAAACTTTTGCAGGTTTGAAAGCGGGAATGTTGTGTGCAGGGATTTTGATTGTAGTGTTCTTAGAAATATTTCTTCCTGTTTTCTCAGCTCTCGTTTTTACGATAAAACTTCCAAAACCTCTTAAATATACGTTGTCTCCAGTTTCTAAAGAATTTTTTACTTCTTCCATAAAAGTTTCAACTGTTGCTTGAACATCACCTTTTTCAAGTCCTAGTTTTTCTGAAATTTTTGCTACGATATCTGCTTTCGTCATTTTCTTTCCTATTTATTATTTTGTAATAATTTTTTTTGAGTGTGCAAATATAGGGATTTAAAAAACAATAAATCAAGCTAATTCATTAAATTTTAATCATATAAACTTTTACTTTTGTTCACAAATATTTTACAATGATTTTCCATAACTTATTAATTTCTTGGTATTTACAAAATAAACGCGATTTACCATGGCGAAAAACAACCAATCCATACTACATTTGGCTATCTGAAATCATGCTACAACAGACCCGAGTAGCGCAAGGAATGCCTTATTTTTCATCTTTTACAACTACTTTTCCAACCGTTTTTGATTTAGCTAAAGCAAACGAAGAACAAGTTCTAAAATTATGGCAAGGACTCGGTTACTATTCTCGTGCTAGAAACTTACACAAAACAGCACAATACATAGCTTATGATTTAAACGGAAAATTCCCAAACAACTACAATGACTTGCTAAAACTAAAAGGGGTAGGAGAATATACTGCCGCTGCAATTGCTTCTTTCGCCTATAATGAAGTGGTCCCTGTTGTAGACGGAAATGTATTCAGAGTCCTTTCACGTTATTTTGATATTGAAACTGATATTACTCAGGCTTCCGCCAAAAAAGAATTTACATCTTTGGCTGCAGAACTAATACCTCAAGACAATCCTGCGATTTTTAATCAAGCCATTATGGAATTTGGCGCATTACAATGTGTTCCTAAAAACCCTAACTGCAACAACTGCATTTTCAACAATAGCTGTTTAGCTTTACAAAAAAAGAAAGTAGCCAGTTTACCTGTAAAATCAAAAAAGCTAAAAATCAGAAATAGATACTTTAACTATATAGTAGTCGAAGACGAAAAAAACCACACTATAATACAAAAAAGAACTCAGAAAGGAATTTGGCACAACCTATATGAATTCCCATTAATTGAAACGGAAAAAGAAGAAGGTTTTGAATATATTTCAAATAAAATCACCAAAGAATTATTCGAACAAAATTCAATAGTGAGTATTTTAGAACACAACGAAAAGAGCATCATACATAAATTGTCTCATCAACATTTACATATAAAATTTTGGGGCATCAAAATAAAGGGCAAAGTAGAAAAAGGAATTAGTCAAGAGGATTTAACCACTTTCCCAGTCCCTATTGTCATTCACAATTTCATAGAACAATCATAAAATACAGTTTAAAAAAAATGTATCTTTGATATAAATACCATATAATATTATGAACGGAACATTAAATAAAGTCATGCTAATTGGTCATCTTGGAGACGATGTTAAAATGCATTATTTCGATGGAGGAAACTGCATCGGCAGATTTTCATTGGCGACAAATGAAATCTATATTAACAAAACAACCAATGAAAAAATCACTTCTACTGAATGGCATAATTTAGTAGTTAGAAATAAAGCAGCCGAAATTTGCGAGAAATACTTATCCAAAGGAGATAAAATATACATAGAGGGACGTATCAAGTCACGCCAATGGCAAACAGAAGACGGAACCACAAAACACACGACTGAAATTCAGGTTACAGAGTTTACTTTTTTATCCACTAAAAAAGACACTGAAAACAACAAACAAAACGCAACATCTGAATCACCAAAAAACACTAACTTTGACCCAGAAAATAACGACTTACCAATTAATGATTTGCCGTTTTAATTGTTTAACTAATCTTTTTTAATTTGGACCCAGAGCCCAGTTTGAATTTAACACACACAATAGACGGCGATTTATTGTTTGGCATCATTGGAATATTCGCCTTGCTTTTTTGCTCAGCAATAATTTCTGGTGCCGAAGTAGCCTTGTTTTCTCTTTCACAAAAAGACATTGATGACAGCACCCAAGAAAACAACTCTAAAGGCAAAATCCTCACAGAATTACTAAGTCGCCCAAAAAAATTACTTGCCACCCTTTTAGTAGCTAATAATTTCATCAACATAGGAGTCGTGATCTTGTTCTCATTTATTGGAGGCAATTTATTCGCAAGTGTCCACTCCCCTGTTATCAAATTCATACTTGAAGTAATTGTAGTCACCTTTTTATTATTGCTTTTTGGAGAGGTTCTACCTAAAGTTTACGCGAGCCGTAATAACATTAAGTTTGCACAATTTATAGCGTTACCTATTTCTATCTTAGATACTATCCTCACACCTATTAGCGTCCCTATGCGTTCGACTACTGTTTATTTACATAATAAATTAGGTAAGCAAAAAACTAATTTTTCTGTTGATCAATTATCACAAGCCCTGGAACTGACCTCTTCTGATGACACCTCCTCTGAGGAACAAAAGATACTTGAAGGCATCGTAACTTTTGGTAACACAGATACCAAGCAAGTCATGAGTCCTCGTATTGATGTATTTGCGCTAGAGATCACAGAAACCTTTGAAGAAATCTGTCCTAAAATCATCGAAAAAGGATACTCTAGAATTCCCGTTTACCGAGACAATATTGACCAAATTGAAGGCATACTATTCGTAAAAGACTTACTACCATACATTAACAAAAAAGAATTCAATTGGACTTCTTTAATTAAAGAACCGTTTTTTGTTCCTGAAAACAAAAAACTCGACAACCTACTTAAGGATTTTCAAAACATGAAAAACCATTTAGCCATTGTCGTGGATGAGTACGGAGGAACGTCTGGATTAGTTTCATTAGAGGATGTAATCGAAGAAATTGTTGGAGATATCAGTGATGAATTTGATGATGAAGATGTTAATTTCTCTCAACTTGACGAGAAAAATTTTATTTTTGAAGGCAAAATTAACTTAAAAGATTTTTATCGGATTGTAGAAGTTGACGAGGACCTTTTTGAATCTAAAAAAGGGGAAGCAGAAACCTTAGCAGGATTCCTTTTGGAAATCGTTGGTAATTTTCCAAAAAAAGGACAAAAAATCAACTACGGAAACTGTACTTTTAAAGTAGAAACCGTTGACAACAAACGTATCAAACAAATAAAAGTAACACTAGATTAATTATTTCAGTTTACTAAAACCAAGCCAAATGTTACAAAAAAAGATTATTTATTACACTCTGTTTTTTATTCCTTTTTTGGTATTGAGCTGCAAAGACAATGTACTACCAAAACCTTCCAGTTATTTAAGACTCGATTATCCTGAAGCGCAATATGCTAATTTCGAAAACAATTGTCCTTTTGCTTTTGAAATAAATGAAAAAGCAATCATCAAAGCTGATAAAGACTGTGGTTTTAGTATTTCGTATCCAAAAATGAAAGCTACTATTTACCTAACTTACAAACCTGTAAATGGCAACATCAACAATCTTTTACGCGATGCTCAAAAACTAACCTACGAACACGTAATCAAAGCTGATGACATACTAGAACAACCTTATTTAAACCCTGAAAAAAAAGTTTACGGTATGTTCTACCAAGTCAACGGTAATGCAGCAACCAATTCACAATTTTACGTAACAGATAGTGCAAAGCATTTTGTAACAGGTTCCGTTTATTTTTACGCAAAACCAAATTTCGACTCCATTATGCCCGCAGCTAGTTATATCAAAAATGACATGCAACGACTTATGGAAACTTTGAAGTGGAAATAGTTACGACATTTTAAACAAAAAAAAAACCATTAAAAAATTAATTCCTTAATGGTTTTTTTTGTTTAAAACAAGAGCTGAATTATTTAAAATCAGATACTTTATAAGTAGTCCCATCTCCTGTAGCTTGTACAATTTTAGTTAACGATTCTTGATTAAGAACTGTTTTATCAAAAGAAACAGATGCTATTTTTTTATCAAAGTCAACTTCCGCAACTTGAACACCGTCCAATTTGGTAAGATCATCTTGAATTACTTTTGCACAACCCATCGCACAAACCATACCGTCAATTTTAAAAGTAGCAGATTGCAAGTTTTCAGCAGCAATTTCTTTCTTTAATTTTGGGGCTTCATTTTGAGCGTTCTGAGGAATAATCTTCTCCGCTACTTCCGTATTTTGTTTGCAGCTCGTCATTACAACACCTGTAAAAACTAATAACGCAATCGATTTTATAATATTCATCGTATAATTGTTTAAAAAATTATTACAAAATTACTCAAAATACCACCGTTAATTCATAAAATAATTACAATTTTGGGTTAAAATATAAATTATGAAGTCAAAACAAATAAAGTGGAACTATTTAATAATCTTAGCACTTATTTGGGGAAGCTCATTCATCTTAATTAAAAAAGGGCTAATTGGACTCACCGCTATTCAACTTGGTTCCTTACGAATTATTTTCGCATCCCTTTTTCTAATTCTAATAGGATTCAAAAGCTTATTTCTAATTCCACGAAATAAATGGAAATATATTGCACTCACAGCTGTATGTGGCACCTTTTTACCTGCTTACCTATTTGCCATTTCTCAAACAGAACTAGACAGTTCTGTTACCGCTATATTAAATTCTTTGACGCCACTAAATACTTTATTAATAGGAACTATTGCATTTAGTGTTGGCTTTCAAAAGCGTCAGCTTTGGGGTGTTTTCATTGGACTAATCGGAAGCTTATTACTTGTTCTAAATGGAGCAATGAATCATCCTGAACAGAATTACTTTTACGCTATATTGGTCATTATCGCATCCATTTGCTATGCAATTAATGTTAATTTGATAAAAAAATACTTATCAGATTTAAGCCCATTAAGCATCACAACGGGGAATTTTGCCATATTGTTTTTTCCTGCTCTATTCATCCTTTTCTCATCAGGGTATATCGAAATGATTCATATTGAGAAAGTAAGACAAGCAACCATTTACATCTTAATACTAGGAGTCATTGGAACAGGAATTGCCAATATCCTTTTTTTTAAATTAATTCAAATAGCCTCACCCATTTTCGCTTCTTCTGTCACTTATTTAATTCCTCTAGTTGCTTTCTTTTGGGGATTATTAGATCACGAAATATTAACACCAATCCAGTTTTTAGGAGCATTTATCATTTTAATCGGAGTTTATCTTTCTGCTAAAAAACAAAAAAGCCATTAAGAAAATGCATTCAAATTCTTAATAACTTTTTGTTTTCAAAAACAACCTTATTCTTTCTTAAAAACAGGCTTCTCAACTGGATTTCCATATTTATCAAAATAATAAATAGGCAATCCTAACTTTTCTAATCCAAGAAGTACTTCCTCTCCTTTTCCCGCAATAACAATGCGACTATTATCTACACGAAAATATTTATTAGCGACTTTAATAATATCATCAGGAGTAACAGCAGTTATAGTTTTGATGTAGTTTTCATAAAAATCTTTTGGCAATTCCTCAACTTCAGTATTCAGCGCATAACGAGCTACTGATTGTGGTTTTTGTGCTTGCATCACAAAACGACCTATGAAACCTGCTTTCACTGATGCTAAACGTTCTTCGGTAACCTTCTCTGTTCGCAATCGCTTAATTTCTTTAACAATTTCGACTGCAGCACTATCTGTAACCGCATTCCTTACTGCTGAATACGAGCGTACTTTAGTCACATACTTCCCTGCTCCTATTGAGGAATTAGCCCCATAAGTCCATCCGTTTTTCTCCCTTAAATTCATATTCAAATAACTATTGAATTCTCCTCCTAAGATAGTTGATGCCAGAGCCGCAGGAAAAAAATCTTTATCACTCATTTTTAGTAAAAAGGTATTCACCACAGAAATTTCGGACTGTACTGCATTAGGCACATCTACAAAATTAATTTGAGTAGAAGCTACATTTTCAGGATCAGCATAAGTCAATGTGGGCATATTTGTTTTCTTCCAAGAACCAAATAGTTTTTCAACCCATGGTTTAATCTCAACAAACTTCACATCTCCTACAATTACTAAATAGGCATTTTCAGGACTAAAATAAGTAGCATATAAATCTTTAACATCATTTAATGTAACATTATTTAAAGTTTCAGGAGTCACAAATTCACCCAAAGGATGTTCAACACCAAAAGCTAAAGCATCCACTACACGACTCGCGATAGCAGGCACACTCTTTTCTTCAGACTTTAAGCTTTCAATAATTTTAGCTTTTTCTTTATCAAATTCAACTTGAGTAAAATCAGGATACAAAGCCCCAAAAGACATTAATTCAAGTACCCTTACCGCATAACGCGATAAAGTATTCGCTCTTGCCCCATGCGAAGTAAAACTGATAGATGCTCCCATGAAGTCAACTTCCTCATTAAAATCATCTTTAGCAATTTTAGAACTTCCATTCCCTATGAGACTGCTGCATAAATCATCTACACCCTTTTTATCACCTTCAGCAAACGGCGGATTATCAATTGTTAGATTAAAATTTACTTTTGGCAACTTATGGTTTTCAACGACCATTACCTTCAAGCCATTAGGCAGTTGAAAAGTTTGAGGTTTTTTTAAATGAACGACTGGTGGTTTCCCAGGTTTAGGTTGTGCTCTATCTTGTGCGTACATAATTCCTGTTAGAATCAATAGGATTAATAATATTGTTTTTTTCATATTCAAAAAACTAATTTTGATTTACTTCTTTAGCCGGAATATAATCTAATATCAAACGTTGGTTTGGATTCAGATATTTATTAGCCACTTCTCTGATTTCTTCCCTAGTTACAGATCGATAAATGTCTTTTTCAGTATTAATCAAATTAATATCACCGTAAAGTAAATAGTACCGAGCTAAATTCTCCGCAACACCCTCTAGACTTGAGTTTTCATTAACATACTGATTTTCGAATTGATTTTGCAATTTCAGATAATCATTTTCAGAAATTAAATCCTTTTGGATTTTAACAATTTCCTCATCAATTTCTTTTAACAAATCTACAGTTGTAAAACCCTCCATTGGCAAACCATATACAATATACATACCGTAATCTTCTTGATTAAAGCCTACTGCACCTATTTGTAAAGCAATTTTCTTATCATCTACAATTTTCTTATACAGCTTAGAACTTTTACCATCACTAAGATAAGCTGAGATAAAATCAAGAACACGAGAATCACGTGTCTTCATTGAAGGAGTTCTATATGAAGCAACCAACATTGGGATCTGTATATTAGGATCTTCGTATTTAGCTTTTATAGTTTGAGCAATAGGTTCCTCCACAAAAGTTTCTCTTTTGATCTCCGCACCCTTTAAAATTGGTCCAAAATATTCCTTAATCCATTCTTTAGCTTGTTTTTTTTCAAAATCACCTGCAACAACTAAAACCGCATTATTAGGAATATAGAATTTGGCATTAAAATCTTTAAAATCTTCTAATGTCGCCGAATTAAGATGCTCCGTAGAACCTATTGTAGTCCATCGATAAGGATGATTTTTAAAGATATTTTCTTTCACTTTTGCAATAATCATCCCATACGGTTGATTGTCATACCTTGAATTTTTCTCTTCGATAATCACTTTGGTTTGTGTATCCACCCCAATTTGATTAATAACAGGATGCATCAATCGCTCTGACTCCATCCAAAGTCCGAGTTCCAAATTATTAGAAGGAAAAACTTCATAGTAATAGGTTCGATCATCAGAGGTATTTGCGTTATTCACTCCTCCATTGGAAGAAACAATTTTAAACCACTCACCTCTTTCAATATTTTTAGTCCCTTCAAACAATAAATGTTCAAAAAAGTGAGCAAAACCAGTTTTATTAGGATTTTCATCCTTAGACCCCACATGGTACATTACCGAAGTAACAATCACTGGAACATCATGATCTTGATGTAAAATTACATGCAAACCATTTTCCAGATTATATTCTTCAAAAGCTATAGTTTGAGCTGCAGTTGCTCCGCCAACTAAAAGGGCAGTACTTAACACCATTAGATATTTTTTCATAAGGATTAATAAAAAACTGTATTTACAATACGTATAGAGAATCTTAATCTGTCAAAAATACTTTTTTTTATTTATCGACAATAAAACAATCTTGTTTTTTATATGGTAAAAGCGAACTCAAAGCATTATAAACCGTTAAAAAACAAAGTTTAAACTAAAAATAAATATTTTTGAAAAGAGTAATTGCACAGTAAATTTAAAGTTGTATATTTGCAACCTTAAAAATTTATAAATCAATTAGTATGTATGCAATCGTAGAGATAGCAGGGCAACAGTTCAAAGTAACTAAAGACTTAAAGGTTTATGTTAACCGTTTGACTAACGAAGAAGGTTCAAAAGTTTCTTTTGACAAAGTTCTTTTATTAGATGACAACGGAAACGTATCTTTAGGCGCCCCAGTTATAGAAGGTGCTTCAGTAGAAGCTAAAGTGTTACAACACTTAAAAGGAGACAAAGTTATCGTTTTCAAAAAGAAAAGAAGAAAAGGGTACAAGAAAAGAAACGGTCATAGACAATATCTTACTCAAATTGTAATCGAAGGAATCACTGCAACAGGCGCTAAGAAAGCAGCTCCTAAAAAAGCAGCGGCAGAAGTAGCAACTGAAGAAGAAGCTCCTAAAGCAAAAAAAGCTGCAAAAGCTAAAAAAGAGGATACTCAAGAATAATAACAATATTAAAACTAATACGTCATGGCTCACAAGAAAGGTGTCGGTAGTTCCAAGAATGGTAGAGAATCAGAATCAAAACGTTTAGGTGTTAAGATTTTTGGTGGACAAGCTGCTATTGCAGGGAACATCATCGTAAGACAAAGAGGTTCAAAACACAACCCAGGTGAAAATGTATATATCAGTAAAGATCATACATTACACGCAAGAGTACCTGGAATTGTAAAGTTCCAAAAGAAAAGAGATAACAAATCATACGTTTCAATCCTTCCATTCGAAGTAGAAGCATAATTGATTTTCTCAATTAAACAAAAAACCCGATTCGAAAGAATCGGGTTTTTTTTATGTATTAAAATGAACAAAAAAAACAATAAATAGAACCCTTCAACTTTCATTAAGATATAAAATCAATATTCGAGTGAAGCTCACAATCTTATTTGTTTTTTTTTTCGGACTATGAAGTTATTTTACGTAGGATCCCAAGTAAAACTAATACGTTTAAGAGGAATCTCTACTTCCAATTGCCTTATGAATTTTAGCCACCAAAACACTTTGTAAAGGATTCAAAGCGGAATGACTAGCTTGTGGCTGCATTGTAAATAGTTTTCAATACTATATATCAAACGATAAAAATAATCTCTGGCGTAAACCCAATTGCGTCCAACATATTTTCATGGATGTGCTTTTACGTGAAGGATAGCAGTGAAAATCCTTTTTAGAGGCTTTTCCTTCCTCAAAAAGATTGAAACGGATAGCCTGGCCCGCTTTTTTCGGCGGGGCACGCCCAACTTCAACAACACAACTACCGGAAGAACAAATCAACACTCACAGGCTTTAAAACACTCTTTTAAAACCACCAACAACGAAACTATTAAACACAAAAAATCCCGATTGCTCGGGATTTCTTTATTTATAAACTGAAATAATTCTATTTCAGTTTTTTCTTGATTGCTACTTCATGATAACATTCGATAACATCTCTTTCTTCGACGTCGTTGTATCCTTTTACTTGGATACCACAGTCATAACCTTTAGCTACTTCTTTCACATCATCTTTGAAACGTTTCAACGCTACTAGCTCACCTTCATGAACCACAACTCCTTCACGTACAATTCTGATCTTAGCGTTTCTAAGGATCTTACCATCCATAACCATACATCCCGCAATAGTACCCACTTTAGAGATTTTAAACAACTCTCTAATTTCAGCAGTACCAAGAACTTCTTCTTTCATCTCAGGAGCTAACATTCCTTCCATCGCATCTTTCAAGTCATCGATAGCTGCATAGATAATAGAGTAGTAACGGATATCGATTTCTTCTTTATCAGCCAATTGTCTTGCGTTTCCAGCAGGACGAACGTTAAATCCGATAATGATTGCATCAGAAGCAGAAGCCAACATAACGTCAGTTTCAGTAATTGCTCCAACACCTTTATGAATGATATTAATTTGAATTTCTTCAGTTGACAATTTAGAGAACGAATCAGAAAGCGCTTCAACAGAACCATCCACATCCCCTTTAAGGATCACGTTCAATTCTTTAAACTGACCTAATGCGATACGACGACCAATTTCATCAAGTGTAATATGACGTTGTGTACGTACAGATTGTTCACGCATTAACTGAGAACGTTTAGCAGCAATTTGTTTTGCTTCTTTTTCGTCTTCAAAAATATTGAACTTATCACCTGCAGTAGCAGCACCATCTAAACCTAATACCGATACAGGAGTTGAAGGACCAGCAACTAATACTGAATTTCCTCTTTCATCATGCATGGCCTTGATCTTACCGTGGTGTTTACCAGCCAACATATAATCTCCAATTTTCAAAGTACCGTGTTGTACTAAAATTGTAGACACATAACCTTTACCTTTATCTAAGAACGCTTCTACAACCGTTCCTTGAGCTGCTTTATTTGGATTTGATTTTAAATCTAAAATCTCAGCTTCAAGCAATACTTTTTCTAACAAATCTGGCACTCCCGTACCTACTTTTGCAGAGATATCATGAGATTGGATTTTCCCACCCCAGTCTTCTACTAGTAAGTTCATACTTGCCAAACGTTCTTTGATTTTCTCAACATTTGAGTTTGGCTTATCAATTTTGTTTATCGCAAAAATGATTGGGACACCTGCAGCTTGTGCATGAGAGATCGCCTCTTTTGTTTGTGGCATGATGTCATCATCCGCCGCAATTACAATTATTGCAATATCAGTAACTTGAGCTCCACGGGCACGCATCGCGGTAAACGCCTCGTGACCTGGTGTATCTAAGAATGCAATTTTTTGACCGCTATCCAAAGTTACTCCATAAGCACCAATATGCTGTGTAATACCTCCAGACTCACCTGCAATTACATTTTCTTTACGAATATAATCCAGTAAAGACGTCTTACCGTGGTCAACGTGACCCATTACTGTTACGATAGGCGCTCTAAATACTAAATCTTCTTCCTTATCTTCTACAACTGCAATTGCTTCTTCAATGTCAACCGTTATGAATTCAACTTCATAACCAAACTCATCAGCAACAATTGTTAATGTTTCAGCATCCAAACGTTGATTCATGGTAACCATGATTCCAAGTGACATACAAGTTCCAATTACTTTAGTAATCGGCACATCCATCATGATTGCAATTTCACCAACCGTAACAAACTCAGTAACTTTAATAGTTTTACTTCCTTCGTCTATTGCTCTTTGCTCATCATCAGATTTTTGACGGTGCGTATCACGTTTGTCTCTTCTATATTTCGCAGCTTTAGATTTTCCTCCTTTTTTACCTTGAAGTTTTTCTAAAGTTTCACGAATTTGATTTTTTACTTCTTCTTCAGTTGGCTCAACTTTAGCAACAATAGCAGGTCTATTTCCTTTTACAAAACCAGGTCTAGAGCTTCTATTCGCATTGTAACCACCTCCACCAGCATTTGGCGTAATCTTATTAGGATTTGCAGCACCTGGAACACCAGGAGTACCCGGCTTAGAAGGAATTCTTTTACGCTTATTTTTATTAGCAGCAGCACTTGCACCTGGTGCACCTGGCTTATTAGGCGTAATCTTAGGTTCTTCTTTCTTCTTTTTAGGCTTGTTAAATTGAGACAAATCAATAGTTTGACCCGTCAATTTAGCACCTGACAATTTCTGATACTGTGTAGTGATAGCCTCTTCAACAGGAGCTTCATCTGACTTAGGAGCTACTTTAGGTTCTTCTTTAGAAGCCTCTTTTTTAACTTCCTTAGCCTCAACTACAGGTTTTTTAGGCTCTTTTTTGTCTGAAACAGGTTTTTCTTGCGCAACTTCTTTGGGTTCCTTTTTCTCCTCTGCTACTGTTTTTTCTTTGAGCACTTCAACAGGCTCAACAACAGCTTTAGCAGGGGCCGGAACTGGAGGCACAGGAGTTTTCTTTGGATTAAGATCGATTTTCCCTACTTGAACAGGACCAGCTATTACAGCTCTCGCTTTAATAACTTCTTGTTGTTTCAAGCGCTCCTCTTCATCGTGCTTACGCTTATCTTCTATTTCATTTTCTCTTTCTACACGTAAAGCCTCTTTCTCTTTTTTTCTTTCTTCTCCAACTTCTTTAGAGGCCTCTTTCTTCCCTCTGTCACCCGCAAATTGACCGCACAAGACATTGTATACGTCATCAGAAATTTTTGTGTTTGGATTAGACTCAATACTAATCCCCTTATCTTTTAGATAATCCACAGCTCTTTCCAAAGAAATATTCAATTCTCTTAAAACTTTGTTTATTCTAATAATTCTCTCTTCAGACATAAAACCTTTTTATTATTACCTTTTTCGTTGTGTTGCTAGAAGTACTTAATACTAACTATCAAATTCCTCTTTCAATATCTTCATTACATCTAGAATTGTTTCCTCTTCTAGGTCTGTTCTTCTAACTAAATCTCCGACTTCCTGCTTCAATATACTCTTAGCAGTATCCAATCCAATTTTAGCAAATTCTTCGATTACCCACGCTTCTATTTCATCTGAAAACTCTGTCAACTCAACATCATCTTCATCTGCTGTAACTCCAGCTATATCGCCTTCGCGGATAACATCTAATTCATAACCAGTCAAAAGACCAGCTAATCTGATATTATGCCCACCACGACCAATAGCTTTAGAAACCTCTTCTAATTTCAAAAACACTTCAGCTCTTTTAGCTTCTTCATTAATTTTAATCGAAGATACTTTAGCAGGGCTTAATGCTCTTGTAATATATAATTGAACATTACTAGTATAGTTAATAACGTCAATATTTTCATTTCCTAATTCACGAACGATACCGTGAATACGAGAACCTTTCATTCCCACACAAGCTCCTACAGGATCAATTCTATCATCGTAAGTCTCCACAGCAACTTTAGCTTTTTCACCTGGAATCCTTACCACATTTTTGACCATAATCAAACCGTCAAAAACCTCAGGAATCTCTTGTTCAAATAATTTCTCTAAAAACTTCTCAGAAGTTCTAGACATGATAATTTGAGGTTTATTCCCTTTCAATTCAACATTTTCAATAATACCACGAACATTATCTCCTTTACGGAAAAAGTCAGAAGGAATTTGTTTTTCTTTTGGTAAAACAATTTCATTTCCTTCATCATCAACCAAGATTACAACTCTAGGTCTTACGTGATGCACTTCGGCTGTATATATCTCACCAATTAAATCTTTAAATTGTTTGTAAAGATTTGTATTGTCATGTTCATGAATTTTAGAGATAAGATTTTGACGCAAAGCCAAAATTGCTCTTCTTCCTAAATCAACCAACTTTACTTCCTCAGAAACTTCTTCACCAATTTCAAAATCGGGTTCGATTTTTCTAGCATCAGTCAAAGTAATTTCAAGGTGATCTAAATCTAAATCATCATCTGCTACGATAACTCTTCTTTGCCAGATTTCCATATCTCCTTTATCAGGATTGATGATGATATCAAAATTATCATCCGAACCGTATTTTTTCTTCAATGCATTTCTAAATACATCTTCTAAAATCGCCATAAGCGTTACACGATCAATAAGTTTATTATCTTTAAACTCTGAAAATGAATCGATTAATGCTAAATTTTCCATGCGAATTCTTTAATTAAAATGTTACTGTAACAACTGCTTCTTTTATATCTCCATAAGACAATTCTATTCTTTTTTGAACTGTCTCCTTACCTTTTCCTAATTTTTTCGGCTCTCTTGCTTCCCACGACAAAACTACAAAATCATCATTAGCTTCCACTAACACTGCTTCTATATTTTCTGTTTCTGTTTTCACAATAAGAGTTCTACCTACATTTTTTTTGTATTGTCTAACAAATTTTAGTGGTCCACCCACTCCAAAAGAGGCTACTTCCAAAGAAAAATCTTGTTCTTCTCTATCTAAATTACCCTCAACCGCTCTGCTTACATCAATACAATCCTGCAAAACAACCCCTTCATCACCATCTATCGTCACAATGACCTTAAAAGTATCCGTTATAACTACATCAACTAAAAAGAGCGATGGCCTTTCAGACAACACCTCTGACAACAATAAATTTACTTTCTCTTTAAATACCATATTTTTATAAAAAGAGGGGACCTATTAGTCCCCTCATTATCTAGATTTTAATAAATAACGATGCAAATATAGTGTTTTTTTTATAAATCAAAAAAAATAGATTGATGTTAAAATATTCCTTACCTTTATTAAAGCCAAAAACAAAGATTTTTCCCATAATAAAAACCTTAAAATTATGAAACGAATTTTAGTTCCAACCGATTTTTCTATTCATGCTGAAAATGCACTTAGAACAGCCGCAGTAATCGCAAAAAAAACAAATTCTGAGATCCTGCTGCTTCACATGTTAGAAATTCCTACCCAAATGAACGACGCCATTACTGGAGCAGCAGCAATTCCAGAAATAATGTTATTTATCAAAAAAGCTAAAGAAGTACTTGAAGAAATATCCAACAAAGAACACTTAAACAACATCTTTATCAGTAAACATGTTAAATTCGAAAAGGCTTCAGAAGGAATACTATCGTTTTTAAAAAACCACGAAATTGATTTAATTGTAATGGGATCTAAAGGCATCTCTGGAATTGAAGAAGTTCTTGTTGGCTCCAACACTGAAAAAGTAGTACGCCAATCCGACGTCCCCGTTTTAGTTGTGAAAAATGACAAAATCAATCTAGACGAACCTAATTTCGTTTTCGCTTCCGACTTTTCAGCAGAAACAAAAGGTCCTTTTCAAAAAATGATTGATTTTGCTAAAATTTTCGACGCAAAAATCACCTTGGTAACCATTTGCACCCCCAATAGCTTTAAAAGCACAATTGTAGCAAGAAGGATGACTTCTGAATTTATAGCCAATTTTGATATTAGGAATTACACCACCCATCTTTACAACGACACCAATGTAGAAAAAGGAATCCTCAATTTTTCTTCTGAAATAGACGCTGACTTAATTGGACTTTGCACTCATGGTAGAACTGGACTCGCTCATTTTTTCACTGGCAGCATAAGCGAAGACCTAGTGAATCACGCTATTAAACCTGTAATTACTTTTAAAATCTAAATACAAATTTACACAAAAAAAAAGCCTCTCAATTTGAGAGGCTTCTTCTGTTGGTCTACAAGGACTATTATCTTAACACATCATTGAACATCAAAACCTTTCAATTACCAACAAAATCAAGGGTTAAGAAAAATTATATAAAAAAAAAACATTTCATTTAATACCAACAAATTCCAATTTAAACCATACTTTTACTACGTGAATCACTACGCTACTTTTAACCTATGACAAAACCTAAACATACATTTTTCCTAGAATCAAAACCAAATGCTTCTGGTGAACATCTAATCTTTTTAAATTTTTCTTACGGTCTAAGAGAGTTCGATGTAAAAACTGAAAAACACAAATACTTACCATTAAAATTATCAACTGGCTTTACCATAAAAAAAGCAGATTGGGACAACAAAAATTACTGCACTAATACAACATATGTTAGAAAAAAAGGTTCTGCTATAAACATTGCATTGGACAAAATAAAAGACACAAGCATCGAGCAGTTACAGATCTTCGAAAACCAACACAACAAAAAACCGTCAAATAACGAACTAAAAGAAATAATTCTTCTAAAACTAGGAAAAACCAAAGACACTTCAAAAGATATAAGTATTACAAAATACATTGAAGAGAGTGTTACGAGTAGAACAACAGCTGAAATAACATCAAAAAAAAGATGGTCAAAAGCCACTGGAAAGCAATATACCAACTTAAAAAATCATATTGAAAATTACGAATCCGAAAAAAACACCATCTTGTCTTTCGGTAAATTAACGGGTGAAATATTCATGGATTTTTTTAAAGTAATAAATGATTTAAACAAAATTGAAAACAAGGTATATTACGCTCATAATACAATCGCTAAAGAAAACAAACATTTCAGAGCTATTCTGAATGCTGCTTATAAGGAAAATATCCATATTGGATTTAATCATAGCAATGCAGATTATGAAATAAAGAGAAGAAAAATAAATAATGAAATAGTTTTAACTACAGAACACCTCACCACCATCATCAATACCGAAGTGAGTGCTTCTAGAGAATTCACCCATGCCCGCAACTACATCTTATTATCAAGCTTTACTGGGCTAAGGATTGGCGATATGGTTTGCTTACATGAATTAGAACCTAAGAACCTACAGCACAATTCAACTAACTACTTTTGTGTCACTACTAAGATTAGAAAAAACAAAGAGAACAAGGACGAATTAACAGTTGTGTTACCAATTCTTGATCCCGTAAAAAATTTCCTAAAGGATAACGATAATAAATTCCCTAAATTTCCCGCTCAAGCAAACATTAGAAAAGACATTACTAAATTCCTAAAACATTTAAAATTCGAAGACATTGTCGATATTAAAAATTATTACTATACGATTGACGATGCAGTGATCACTAAACAGAAATTGTGCGATGTTTTTACACCGCATGATTGCAGAAGCACATTTATCACAAATCTAAAAGAATTAGGAATACCTGATGAAACTATTGAACCTTTGACACATCCTAAACATACGCATACGTCAATTGTTCAAACATACGATAAAACTAAATTGGCTCAAAAAGCAGTTGATTTAATTAGAATACTAAATGATAAAGGTTCTGAACTTTACAAATATTGATTAGACATTACCGAATTTAGTTTTGACTTACCAAAGTCTTCATTTCGACAATATTCGTTGAATCTTCTGAGCTGTACCTAAACTACACTGCCCTATCTTAGCAGCTCGTCTAAGAGACTCACCATTTCTTAACTCTTTAGCCACTGACTTATATTTTACCAGTAACTGATCGTCTGTCAATTTAGTACCATAAAGTCTTCCTTTGTAAGTCCCTTTGGCTTTAGCGAGATAAATCCCTTGTTTCTGTCTCTCTAGCATATTATGGCGTTCCATTTCTGCCACATTCCCCAAAACGCTTACAATCATTTTAAATGATGGATTTGGTATATTTTCGTCTAACAGGGAAAACATACCAATATTTTCGACAAATAATTTAATTTGCCGTTGGTTGAAATATTCAATCATTGTCAAGATGTCGATAATATTTCTTCCTAAACGATCGACAGAAGATATGTGAATTTCATTAATATTCCCTTTATCAATATCCGCTATAAGTTTCTTCGCTTCCTTCCTTTCTGCGAACTTGATTGCCCCAGATTCTTTATCTATGTAGATTTTCGAAAAGTCGTTATTATTTATTTCTTGACGAGCTGTATTTTGATCATCTGTTGATACTCTTACATATTTAACTTTTGCCATGAGAAGATATTTATCAAGCAAATATAGTGTATATTTTTAGAGTGGCAAAAACATACATATTAAAAGATATAAATTGGTTGCTAGAAACCGTGTCCTTTTAGAGTATGCCCTATAAATGAACCTATTTGCACGATAGAGTATTGTAAAAAAAATATCAACCCTATTAAAATATTATTATTTTTATTGCCATACTATATAATTAATAATCTGATTAATAGTATCTCTTCTTGCTTTTTTCAAGAGAAAAGAATCACGATTTAGTGGTGATATTTCAACATATCTTTTACTCATACTGTGATATTCATACCAGTTGTGATCGAAGTTTGATTGTACTGGTGCATGAATAATATAACTTTCATTATCAAGTTCGAATTTTCCATACGCATTAAAATTGTAAGGATCGAGATTAAAATTAGTTTGGTAGCACTTAGCTCTAATGTGATCATAATATGAGTTGATATCATCTGACGAACGGAATTCGAGGATAAAACTTTGAGTATCCTCATTCCATTCACCACTTCTGCCATAAAAATTGAATATGTATTTCATAGAATATTTTAATTATTAAAAAAGTTAGTGTACTAAATATATTCGCTATAAGCTTTTTTTACAAAATAAAGATGTGAGTAAAGCTATTTCTTAGACTGTATATTCAGCAACTCTGAAACCTTAAATCTTTTTCTATTCGCAAAAGGTCTGTAAGCTTTAATTTTACCCGATTTTTCATGTTTTATAATTGTAGTTTCGCTTTTTATGCCTAGGATAATCATCGCTTCTTTTGTGCCTACGTATTCACCATATTCCATTTTTTTATTTGTTTAATATGTGTTGCTTCGTTGCAATCACATATCTTATATATTTTGGACAATCAAAAGTTTAGTTAATTTTGCGTTTTTTTTAATTTATTTTACAAATTGTTTATGTCTAGTTTTTTAATTATCGTTTTTCAATTTTAACATTGATATTTCGAATAGCAAAAAAATCAACTATTTGCTGTTCTAGCTCACAAGTATCCCCATCACTTGAATAGAATATTGCGTCATGTAACGTATAGTAATATTTACTTTTTTTAGGAACTAAGCTATTGAATAATAGCGATTCAATATTTTGAAGTTCAGCTGCTAAAGACCTTTTATCATGTTTAATTTTAGATAAAGATTCCCAAACATTGGGGTATATTTCTCGAAAACGCTTATTACATTTATTTCTTGGATTGAACCCGAAAAAGATATTTTTGTAGATTATTGACTTAGTGGTCGATCTAGCTTCTTTGAAATCACCGAGATCATCACCAAAGGAATACCTAATATCTGTCAAATCAATAAATCTTTCGTAAAAAGTGCCGTTTTCACAATCAGTTTGATAGTTCATATCTAACTTATATTGGTTGTCCACTAAATAAGCTATTAACAGTGTTGGTTGACAATTTGTTATATCAATTTCAAAAAAATTAATATTGAAATGCTGTCGAGTTACTTTGCTTATGTTACTAAATGAATGATAAATTCTATTGACTTTCTTTCCATATTTAATAAACCTGTTATTTCTAGCATCAAAAATTCGAGAAATTCGATATTTTAATTGTGAAAAATTGATTTTCTGTTTGTGATATTCATTTAATTCTGCCTGTAGCGCATTTCCAATATTTATTTTAAGACTTTTTATAGTGTTTATGTATTTTTTTGGAAGCTTAAGGATGTGATTTGTAACTGTAACTATTGAATTTTTAATTTTATTATTAAATATTATCAACACTAAATCATCATTATCAAGATAATTATTATGTACTCTGTAGTTCTTTGCTAATCCTAAGTCAGTTTTGCTCGTTTCGCATTTTTTCTTGTCAAAATATTTGTACCAAGATCCATCATCGTGTGGTACATTGGTTAAAATCTTCAAGTCTTTAAGTATTAATTGATACTTAGTATAAGAATTTGGCGAAAAGTAGCTTTCAAAAACTTGGAGCGGAATTATTAAAGTAGAAGTGCCACCTAATTTTACTTCATGTTCCAGATATATTAAAAATTCTAATATTTTTTTCACTGATTTGTTTCTGTCCTGTAGAGGCAATTCTATATTACTTAAATCAGACATCAATTCCCTGTTGTTTATGTAGCAGTCTGAAGATAAAGATAGTAGTTGTAGGGTGGTAGCGTCAATTTGTGTAAAGAGAGCTGATTTGTAATTAAAATTTATTATTTGATACATGCACTTGAAAAGATTTAAAGCACTTAATTCATCATAGAGAATCAAGTAGCCAGCAGCATTAATCTGCTGGGATCATTAATCTTATACAAATAATTTGTGATGAAGTTTAGTCTTTTCTCTGTTAATCTTTTTTAAGCTGATTATTGAGGTTATGTTTATTGCAAAGAAATAAGGAACAAAATCTAACCTTTGGCTTTTTAAAATCTGTTTTGATTGTCTAGTTATAATTGCGATGGGTAATTAACCGTAATAAAAATAGGTTGAAATTACGATTTAAGTGAGTGATGGCGTGCTATAATGTGTTTTTTTAGTGAAAATAGTGGCATATATAACAATATGAAATATAGTATTATTTTAATAGTATTATACTATATTGACCCTAATCGAAAAAAATTAACACACCAGTACTAATAGGCTATTAATGATTAATTTAATAATTTGTGATTTTTATTAATAGTAATAATTGGTAGTATCAGAAAATTACGATTATTTATTGTAATGATTAAATTGGTGATGCTTCGTCCAGTAGAACAAACGTACGGCGAAATTGCATCGAGTTGACTATTGTTGCTATTCCAAATTTTAGGAAATTTTTATGCTGTTTAAACTATCGAAGAAAATTAATAAAGTCATTAAAAAACAAAATAAGAGCTTCTAACAACTTTATTTTTTTTCCAATAAGCTTCTTAAAAATAGCACTTCTTGATCTAAATGACTAATACGATCTTCGTAGCTTTTTTTGAGTTCCTCTGGAAAGTTATTGTTATACATTATATGAGCTTTTCCTGAATGTGAACAATTATTAAAAACCAAATTATCTTCAAAAGAAACCAAGTCAATAGGTTCTATATCTAATATTTTAGAAATACTTTCAATTCTATTCCAGTCAAGTTTAATATCATTATTCTCTATTTTAGAATACGCACGTTGTGACATTTCCAGTTGGTTAGCCATGTAATCTTGTGTTAAACCTTTTAATTCTCTAATCTTTCTGATTTTATTTCCAATATCTGCTTTCATAAAAGTTCTAAATTAGAACCAAAAATAATTAATTTAGAACAAAATCGCCTCTTTTTCTAACTTATTTTTAATTTGATTTGTAAGATTAGATATCCATACGGATTGCTGTTAAAAAAAAGGAGTTGTCCGAAAATCCTTTAAAGAGTAGGAAAGATAATAAATATTAAAAAAATGAAAAATTTAGTAAAAAGAATTGTCGAGTTAGCTTACGGAGCAAAAATTCATGCTGATCACACTGCTATTAAAGGAAGAAAAAGTGGTGGAACACGTGACCAAAATGGTGTGGATTGGAAAACCCAAAAGACTAGTACTAGTTATGATACTTATTAAATGATGTAAAAATAAAGTGTGGGGTAATAAACGCCTTCACACTTTATAATTATTCTGCTTAAGGGTTGTGATTTTAAGGGTATTGTTTTGGGTAATGCACCAGAAATGTGTTTTTAACCAATGTGACCAAATGATAATAATTAAAATAATATAAAAATGGAAGAATGTGTCAAATTGCTTTTAGAAACACTAGAGGAATCAGAACTTACTAATGATCAAAAAGAAGCATTTAAAAAAATTATTGAAGATGGAGCGAAGCACCTTCAAGATTTACAAAGTTTAGGAAATCAAATGGATGAAATCCGTAAATAGTAGGATTGTTTAAAATTTCATAATGTTTTCGGTTATTTATTAAAATATGGCAAATATAATTTACGGAACTATAAGAGAATGTATTGGAGATGATTTGGCTATACTACGTGTTAGATCTTATGCTCTTGATAATACTTTCGACTTTGGTAATAAGGATGAGCTTACAATTAAATTTTCCAACATAAATATGAACTGTTCTATAAAAGATTTACTAGGTGAAAGTTTAGAAATTATAATTTCTGAAAATTCAAATAACCCGAATGGTATTTTTAATGGAAGTGGGAAAGTTATGAGAATAATCTCTTCGGAAATTTTTTATATATGAATATTATTTCCCTACCAATTTCTCATTCTACTTTTCAATATGTTTTCGATCCAGTAACTGGATTGCTACTAGAAAAGGAAATGAAATTGAAGAAAATAAGCCAGCAAGTTCCTAATAAAAAGTTAGAAAAAGCAATCCATAGTTGTAATAAGCCATACCTTTTGAGAAAAGGGGTTTTTAAAAACGATGATTTTATCAATGATATTTTTATTAAATTTTATGTTTTTGCATTAATCAAGACTTGTAAAGTTTCATTCTTACTAGGTAAAATAGCAGCTAATTTTGGTCGTCCAATATTTGACTCTTCTCAGGAAGCCATTGATTATTTTCGCAAACTTTATCCAGGTGGTATTCAAAATGATTTATGTTATCCTAGATCTTTGTTTGCTGCTAGTACATCTAAAAAATTCGCAAAGGAAGGCGTTATGTTTATTGGCATATTTCTGCCTTCAAAATCGATGCATGCATGGATTATTGAAGACGGCATACAACCAGATTGTTACGATAATATGTGGATAAATTTTCAACCTGTAGCGGCCATATATTAATGAAAATAGCTTCAAACTATATAGAAGAACCTAGCGCACATTTCCGCTTATTGTCTACAGGAGAAAAACTACCCCAAATATGGAAAAATCACAGCAAAGGGATTTGGAAAAATATTCAGCCTGAAATTTTTGAAAAAAATGTAAAACTCGGTGCATTAAACCGATCACAATGTCAACCAGTAATTGAAGATATTCTTCCAGTTTATTCAGGAATGCTGTGGAATGTAGAGAAGAAGATTTTAACAGACCCTTGTTTTCAACCGAAGTTGCAGTACACAGATATCAATGATTTTCTGGAAGCTAGTGCCATTTTTTTTGACCAGTATAAATCAAAACATATTGGTGTACAACTCAGTGGTGGTTTTGATTCTAGTATAATTATTACATTATTAAAACATTTTAAAATTTCTTTTTCATTAGTCGGAATGAGTTCTAGCCGTTATGAATTTAGAACCGAAAGATATATCCAAGAATTAATTGCACCTTTAGGTAAAAATACTGTTTTAATTGATTTTGAAGATTATTTACCATTAAGTCAATTGGAAAAAGTACCGGCTCACCAACATCCTGACATGCTTAATTTGAATTATCATACTAATAAAGCTATGGCAATTGAATGTCAAAAGATGGGTGTAGAGGTACTTTTGACGGGTAGTGGAGGTGATAATTTATTTGCAGAACCAATTCAATTGGATGCACGTGAATGCACTTGGATGCCTCAGGTTTTTAGAGATTCGTGGTTGGATGATCTCGCTTATGCACCTCATGGCATAGAAGTAGTTCCTTTTTATGCCGATTTGGGTATCATGAATACTGTATATAATTTACGTTTAGGACAAGGAGAGGATAATACTAAATTATGGGCTAGACAGTTTTTTAAAGACTTTTTGCCACAAGAGCTAATTAATTACACATATTGCGCAGATTTTTGGGGATTGTATATTGATGGTTTATTGAATGCAGTTCCTACAATTCGAAAGCTCTTTGAACATGCTTATGACATAACGGCTAACCCCTATTTTTCTTCTCAGAATACTAATGATTTGCTGAACCAAGATTTACGTGATGCTCAAAAAACGATGTATCAAGGAATAGAATCTAGAGTCTCGCTAGCGGTATGGCTGAATGGTTTATTTGAAAAAAGCTAATATTCAAAATTAGAAAAATGCGTTTTATTGTACCTATATCGGAATTTGATTTTTATTCAAACTTGGATGAGGATACGCATGAAAACTTCCCAGTATTAGATGCAAGTACCTCTGTAAATTATTTGAAAGCTCATTATTTTGAATCATTGGCTAAAATCGGAGAAATCATCAAAGTGAGCCCTAGCCAAGATTCGGAGTTACTAAAACAACTGTGTACTCAGGATGATGTCATTTTTGCTACATTTCACGAAAACCCACCTGATGATTTAGCTTGTCGGTTGTTACAACATACCAAAGGAGCACTTATGACAACTGGGGGATTTCTAAATCGATGGACTTTCAGGGAAGCAACGCTTAATATTGTTACAAGTCAAAAACAAAGCAAACAGTTATATAATGGCTTAGGTGAAGTAGCCCCTACATTGGGGGTTCTTGTACCTAAATTAAACACCGATATATTTTGTTTACCTACTGATATTGAAAGGGAAAGTGCAAAAAAATGGTTTAAAGTAAAAAAGGAATGCTTTCATATTGTTTATGCTGGTAGATTTATTGCAAATAAAGGTATAGCCCAGCTTATAAGAGCATTGAATATCTCTGGTGAACAAAATATTAGAGTTACATTGGTTGGTGATTTTGAACCTGACTTTTTTATTTATCAAAGCAATGCTAACCACACAACCTTTTCACAGTTTTTTGATAGAGAAATACTAGAATCTAATAAATTCTGTGATTTGATTTGTCTAAAATCAATGGATCACCATACTCTTCGAAGTTTATTTTGGTCGGCAGATTGTTTTGTTTATCCTTCCTTTCATGAAGATGAAAATTTTGGTATTACGCCAAGAGAAGCTATACTATGTGGCTTGCCAACAGTTGTTTCAGACTTTTGTGGTTTGGGACAATTAGCATCGATTAAAGGAGGTGTAGTTAAAACTTACCCTACACTTGGAGGTGTACGTTACAGTTTAAAACAACTAAGCGAAGAGATTATTAAAATTAAATCATGGACAAAAAAACAACAGATTGAAAATAAACACTTCAATGCCGAATGGATCACTAACGAATGTAATCCCGATAAATCCATTGAATTATTAAAAGCAGAAGCATTTAAATTTCTTAGAATTCTTCCAGAAGAAGCACCAATAGGAAATTGGCGTTCAAAAGAACGTTTTGACAAATGGATGGAACAAGCACCTAATTCGTTCCAAGAAGCCGTTAAATTAAACTCAAAACTTTATCCAGAGGGACTTTATGTTGATGGTACGGGAGATATAGGTGTCGGATGGTTTTCAGAGCCTCACTTTTTTACAGCTATACAAGGGCTTTATACCACCTATTCCAGTCCTCAAGAAATTGTGAAAGGAAACGGTTATCGTGGATTTTGGCGTATAAAACTTTGGGAGGAAGAGAAAGCAATTGTAGAATTTGGTTTTCCTGGTCCTCGAATCAAGAGATACAATGAGACCAATTGGATGTATTTAAGAAAAAGTGTAAATACTATGGATGATCCAATATTTTACCCTAATAATCAAAAAAATATAGAATTGGTTCAGGAACTAGTTCAGTTGGGTTATTTGGTGCCAGATGATTTATAAGTGAAAAATGGTTTCGGAAAAACTTAAAGGAGGTTGATATTATTTTATCAATAAAAAAGAATTAAATTACTTATGAAAAAAAAATTTCAAATTATTTATCCTTCATCAGAAGTAAATACACAAGAGATTCATTGGCTATGGAAAGAAGAAGCCGAAGCAATGCAGAAGGCTGGGATTACAGTTGGTTTAGATCCAGATAGTAACTCTGAAAATTTAATGCACAGGGGGTTTTGTATATATCAAGAAGAAAAATATCCACAGGATAAACGATTTATCAACAAATTTCAAAATCTTATAGATTATACACGCTTATCTACATATTATCCACATATCGCAGATTTAAGTATTGAAACCTTTTTTGTCGATGAATTAAATCAGGAAGTCCCTAAATTAATTTATGATAAAGGTTGGGATAAAGCGTTTATAAAAAAAGATGCAAAGGCTTTAGAGCATGTTGAGGAAGGTAAATCAGTCTACCCCACTACTTCTTTGGAAGAAATGAAAAAGTTATATGATGAGTTTATTTTTGATGGTAAGTATGCCATCAGAAAATTTATTGAACCAGAGAAGATTCAACAAGAAGAACGTTATTGGGTGCTGAATGGCAACATATACCACAGGTACAATATTATACCTGAAGTGGTAATAGAAGCAACTAAGAGGCTAAATAAATTAGGTAGTCGCTATTATACAATTGATGCTACACCAGAGTTTGTCGTAGAAGTAAATCCTGGAGAATCATCGGATCGACATGCTGTTAATTCGGCAGAACTTTTTGCTAGTTGGATTAAAAAAGAATTCGCATCATGAGTAGCAAAGTAAAATATATGGCTTTTGGAGATATTCACGGATGTTTCAAGGCGGCAGAATCTGCTGTAGCCGTAGCAGGACAATGTAGAGCTAGAGCAGTTTTCCTAGGTGATTATGTAGATTATAAAAATAATGGAAAAGAAGCTATATCAGAAAATTTAGTTCCTCAATATTCGTGTATGCAAGTTTTAAAAACACTTATATCAGCCAAAGAGAGCAATCCTGATTGGGTGTTTTTAAGGGGCAATCACGATCAGATGTTATTGGATTTGATAAATGGTAAAGAACATCCGCAAGGGTACGATTCTCGAACCAGAGAACAAGCATATGCGGATTGGTTAATATCGCCAGGTGATTTTCAGAGCCAAGTTGTGAATTTTTTGCAAAACACTCATCTCTATTTTGAAACATCACAATTTATTTTTGTTCATGCACCACTTAGAGATACACAGCAAGATATAAATGAAAAGATACAAGAAGAATTGATTTGGAATTATGACTTCGATCCTGCCTGGAAAGGTAAAAGATTTATCCACGGTCATAGACTTACAGAGGAAGTGAGTTATAATCAAAAGGGGATAAATATAAATACCGAATGTGGTTACGGTGGTTTTTTGACGGGATTACTTTTGAGTGATAAAACAGCTAAGATATTAGAATGTTTCAAAATAGCAGAAAACGGAATTGTAATTTCCATTTCATTAATGACAGCTGATAAGTATACTGACTTTCGAACGAAAAAAAATTAAATGTAATATAACCTAAGTAACGAATAATATGAAAACAGATATACCTACTATTAATAATCTGATTAAAGAACATTTAAAAAACCATTTAAACAAAAGAGTTAATATTCTTGTTTCTGTTAATTATACTACACAGATTGACTTAGATCGTCAACTTTTTAAATTCTATGACTCAGGTTTTCTAAAAATTTGTGTTAATGGAAAACTTAAAGATTTAGAGAATAATTTAAAAATTGATTCTGACGAAAATTATGTTATAGAAGTTGTCGTAGACAGAATCAGATTAGAGATTAGTCCTGAATGCATTAAGCGATACTTCAAATCAATAAAAACAGGGCTAGAAATTGGTGAAAACAGGATATTAGTAGTAGATAATGATACGAACGAGGTCATCTTAGACAAGTCAATTGCACAAAAGGATTCGTCGGACAAGAAAGAGTCTTTTAATAAAGATACTCTTTACCAGAATATCGATGTTCAATGGGTAGACAAAGAAAAAGGCATAATAATAAAAGATGAAGAATTGTTTTTCTTTGACTCACGAGACGGTAAAGAATATCCTTTATATGTAAACCAATATTCTATTTGGTTTGCCAAAAACTTAGCTTTTGAAAATACTGAATATACAATTGATGAGAATGATGTTTTATATAAAAACATTAAAAGAAACAAATATAATTTTGTCCCTTACGGCTGGCTTTTACCAACTATAGCAGATTGGAATTTTTTGAGCTCTACCATATCAACATCAGAACATCCACTTTATGCTAGACATGGTATTTTAGGTGATGAACAATGGGCAACGCCCTATTCTATTGTACGTTCATATGGGGATTATGGCTTGGGTGTTAGAATAAATGGGATATATCAGGTTATAGATGTCAAGAAAAATAACAGAATATCTGTATTTGATTTAAAAAATGAATGTTGTATTGTATCTGAAGAAGGCAATTTAAGTGGTGGTGAGTTGGCATACTTTGATGCTGATAATTTTGAATTAATTCAGAATTGGTATCCAGGACTTTATAGCCCCCCATATAAATCTAGTTCTGTCAGAGATTTGAGCGCATTAAGATTTGATGAACCGAGTCTTGAAAGATTTGGTATAAAATCCGAAAATTCTTTTTTCTATATTGATGGCGGTCATAACAATTGCTTAGAAATTGTTAAGTATGGGGAAAATCGGATAGAAAAAGTAGATTTTGGTTTACCTGTACGTTGTTTTATTCCCCTAGATGGAGAGTTATTAAATAAAATATTCCAATCAAGTTATAATCTTCCTTTTGACATAGAAGAACCATTTTTTGAAGAATTTAATGTTTCATCATTTGTTACATTAAAAAGATTCAATTTTATATATTCTCAATATTTAGGGAGTAACAGTAAATATTGCGATGAATTAAATAGACTTATTAAGATTAACAGAGATTTTCCGATATGATTTTGTACTTTTAAACTTATTTCAAAATGTACCGTCAAATTTTTAATCATGAAAAATTTAAAAAAACAAAAGATAAGGCACTAATAACAGTATTGTCAGTCGATTTAAGGTGCGATAGTGATTTAGACAAATAATTAGACCGAAATGGTAAATTAATCGATTCTGACCCAAAAAATGCGCTTAATGAAATTTTAGATAAAATAAGAAGAAGTGGAATGAAGTCTTTAAATGATTTATAATTAGCAAATTTTGAATTCGATTACTAAAATCTTTATTTCAGAGGTACATTTTTTACAGTCTGCCACTCAAGATAATAATTAGTATATCTGTTAAGCTTTTTTAGAAATATTACAAAAAAAAACGAAAATCTGTTTCTTTAATCGTAATGCTTCAAAATAAATTAATCTAGACCTATAGCTTTAAATATAAAGCATTTGACATCAGTAATATTTCTAATTTATTGATAAAATTTATTTAAATAGTCATGACTTGGAATTGTATAAGTAAACCCGTTGGGTGAAATTACTCAGAATCACTAAAAAATGACGATTCTAATCTAAATCTAAAGTCATTTAGACCAAAAATGTCAGTCTGAGCCTGTCGAAGACCTCGTTTAAGATACATTTCGACAAGCTCAATGTGACAATAGATATAAAATAAACTATTGTTTTAATTTCACCCAACGGGTTAAGTAAATCTTTTTTTACTATTATGACTTAATAAACCTTACTTTCTGTCAAAACCACTTTTAAGGTTTCCTATCAAGAATTTACGAATACTGTGATAGATAAACTTGGAATAAATTACCTTTTGATAAACGATTGATTTGTGTAACTTCTCTAAATTGCACAAAACTTTTCTCTCTGGATTTAATAATTATAAGACTATGTGAAAAGCAAAGAAAAAGATGGATTCAAAACTCAAAATAAATTTATATGGTAATATTTAGTCATTTAAGAAAGTGGAACCAGATCCTTAGTCCTGCCTACCAAAAGACAGGATGATGTTGGAAAGAAATTGAATGGGGATTAGATTTTAATTTACTGGGTGATAACAATTAAATTTGATTTACCACACTGTTGAAAGCACAAAGCTACATAGGACACCACAAGACTAATTTTATTTAATCTGAATTCAGTTTTATTTATTAAAAAAGAGTCTAAATATTGAGAGTTAGAGTTAGAGTCCAACACATACAAAAACATACAAGATTATAATTGGACGTAGGCACTTTTATTACTAATTTATTAGTTAGAAATAAAATGGTTTACACTTATATTTAGCATATTTCACGTTAAATAGCGAGAATCAATAAATAATTTAATATTAATTATTTAACTATTTAAAAACTAATTTATATTCAAAATTATTTCTTTGATAACTATTGATCAATTTCAATCAGACTGATGCTAATCAATTTCACCAATATAATATAATCAAGACAAATATTCCTAAAGGACTTACAATACTAGCTACTTATTGCTACTTATTGCTATCTTTAGAAATGTTACCTTCGTGAAATGATGGCTACAAAATTAAAAATAAATTTATACGGCGACGGTTGGTCATTGAAAAAAATTGAATTGGAATCTATCCAAAAAGAGTACTTTGAACAAATCGCCAAAAGAACAAATCAAACTTTACACCAAGCTATAATTGACCCTTTTTTTTACCCTAAGCTATTGCTAAGCAATATTCAGTCACATTATGATCTAAAAGCAACTACTCTATTCGGCTTAAAGGATACAAACAAAAATCAAATTGAAATCTGGTATGACGGAAAAAAAATAAGTAAATTTAAAATGGCTGATTTAAGCCCTGAATACTCAATATTCCCCACTTACAACAGCAAAGTAACATTAGGTGAAGAAGAACAAAAAATAGGTATTTACATCGAAGAATTTGAAACAGGTAAGATTGGTAGTTATGAAATTGAAATTACAGACCTTAATCTTGAAAACATCTGTTTTCATCTCTTTAAATATGATACCTTTTTACTGTTGCACCAAATTAGCTATAAAGATTCAATCTTAAAGATTAAAAATAGAGACACGCTAATAAATAGGCAGAATAGCTTTGTTATTGAATGAATGAAATTAAATAGATATTAATTTCATATTCTTCAATACATTCCATTTCATAACAGCAAATTACTACGTGATTTACTACGCCAAAAAAAAGAAAACCCCGTAAACATAATGTTTACGGGGTTCTTCAAAAATACCAGTTGGTCTACAAGGACTCGAACCTTGAATGACTGCACCAAAAACAGTAGTGTTACCATTACACCATAGACCAATAGCGTTTGAATGCGGGTGCAAATTTATAATAATATTTAGTTTCTGCAAACTTTTTTTTTACTTTTTATCAAAAAAAGTTTCATTTTAAAAAATTACTAGCTCACCCTTTACAAAAGTAACTAAAAATCAACCATTTACTATTTGATAGTAGTTTCCTAGAAAATTTTGTTAATGCCCTACACTTTCAATAAAAAAACATTTTCTTTGCAACTTTAAAAATACAACTAAATTTTTACACATGAGTAAAGCAGCATTCAATTTCAATAAATGGAATACTCTTGTAGGTTGGGTCACATTTGCAATAGCATTGATCACTTACAGCTTAACAGTTGAACCTACAATGAGTTTTTGGGATTGTGGTGAATACATTGCAACTTCAGCAAAACTTGAAGTAGGACACCCTCCTGGAGCTCCATTATTTCAAATGATTGGCGCATTTTTCGCAATGTTTGCAATAGATAATCAACATATCGCTTTAATGGTCAATATGACTTCTGTTGTTTCTAGTGCCTTCACCATACTTTTCTTATTTTGGTCTTCAACAATGATTCTCACCAAAATGATTGGAGGAAAAACTAAAGAAGACCTAACTACTGAAAACAACATTGCTATCCTAGGAAGCTCATTTGTAGGTGCTCTTGTATATACATTTTCGGATAGTTTCTGGTTTAATGCAGTTGAAGCCGAAGTATATGCCATGGCTTCCTTATTCATCGCCTTACTTTTTTGGCTTGGCTTACGATGGGAACAAGATATGGACAAACCTAAAGGAAACAAATGGCTACTAGTCATTTCACTTGTCATCGGACTTTCTTTTGGAGTTCACTTTATGGCACTATTAGCAATTCCATCCATTGGATTACTCTATTATTTTAAACATTATAAAACAGTTACCGTCAAAAATTTTATTATTGCAAACATTGTAGTAATATCTGTTTTACTATTTATTTTCAAATTATTATTACCGCTAACAATGGCTTTCATTGGTAAAACTGAAATTTTCATGGTCAACAACCTTGGAATGCCATTTGACTCAGGAACCATCATAGTTGGCCTATTCCTTGCTGTTTTCTTCTATTTTGGATTAAAATACACCAAAGTAAAAGGACTTATACATTACAACACTTTACTTCTATCAATCTTATTTATCTTGATCGGTTTTTCAACTTGGTTAATGCTTCCAATTCGCGCCAATGCCAATACGGTTATTAATGAAAACAAACCTTCAGATGCCGCAGAGGTATTAGCTTACTACAATAGAGAACAATATGGAGTAAACCCTTTATTTTACGGACCTCAATACACAGAAACTTTTGCTGGACTAGACCCTAAAACACCTTATTTAGACAAAGCCCCCAATTATGAAAGAGATTACAAAACAGGCAAATATGTTATTGTAAATAACTTTAAAAATGCTGTACAAAACAGTGACGACTATCATAAAACCATCTTACCAAGGATGTGGAGCTCAGAGCATATTGCCAACTACATGAATTTCACAAGCGCACCAACATTCAAAATAAACCCGAACTATCCTTACGAGGAAGATTTATCTAAATATGGAATTGATGCTAGCAAAATCTCTGAAGAAGATTACAACAAAGCTATTGCTCAATTAAAAAATGAAGTAGAAAAAACAGTTTCAGAATTCAGATTAGCCTACGCTCAAAAACAAATCGACAACGATGGTTATGTAAAGTTCTTAAAAAGCTACGGCGAATACTTAATTATAGAAAAACCAACAACTGCAGATAATTTCAGTTTTATGGTTGAATACCAATTTGGCTATATGTATTGGAGGTATTTAATGTGGAATTTTGTTGGAAGACAAAGTGACAATCAAGGAAGATATGATAGTTTAGACGGAAACTGGCTGAGCGGAATCAAATTTATTGATGAAACTCATTTAGGCTCTCAAGAAAATCTCCCATCAGATGTATTAAACAACAAAGGAAGGAATACCTATTATTTTATCCCCTTTATCCTTGGATTAATTGGAATCATGTACCACGCTGGCAAAGAACGCAAGAGCTTTTACGTTTTATTAATGCTATTTTTATTTTTGGGAATCGCATTAAAAATCTACCTAAATGAAAGACCTTTTGAACCAAGAGAACGTGACTACGCTTTAGTGGGCTCCTTTTATGTCTTTGCTATATGGGTAGGATTTGGAGTTTATTCATTGTACGAAAGCTTACAAACTTATTTATCCCCAAAAATCGCAGGACCTATTATTATTTCAGCTTGCTTGTTAACAGCTCCTGTTATTATGGCTGCCCAAAACTGGGACGACCACGATCGCTCTGACAAATACACCGCTCTTTCAATGGCCAAAGCTTATTTGAGCTCTTGCGACCAAAACGCTATACTTTTCACCATTGGAGATAATGACACCTTTCCTTTGTGGTATGCACAAGAAATTGAAAAAATTAGAACCGATATTAAAATTGTCAACACAAGTCTTTTCATGACGGATTGGTATATTGACCAAATGAAAATGAAAACCTACGAATCAGACGCACTGCCTATTTCATTCACTCACGATCAGTATGTGGGTGATAAATTAGACTATGTGGCTTATATTCCAAAGACAGAAAGCAGATGGGAATTGAAAGATTTAATAGAATTCATCAAAAATCCTAAATCAACTGTAGGTTTGCAAAACGGACAAACAATCCATTTTTTCCCAACCAATAAAATAAGAATTCCTGTTGACAGAAATGCCATAATTCAAAACAAGGTTGTTGCACCAAAATACAACGACTCGATTGTTCCTTATATCGATATTGACATCAAAGGAAGTGCTTTGTATAAAAACAGATTGATGATGCTTGACATCATTGCTAACAACAACTGGAAAAGACCTATTTACTTCAGTGGAGGCGCATACGATAATGAAGATTATCTATGGATGAAAGAATACCTACAACTTGACGGAATGGTTTACAGATTAGTTCCATTGAAAACTGCAATTCCAAAAGACGGAAGCCCACTAGACATGGGACAAATTGATTCCGATAAAATGTACAACATCATCATGTCATGGGATTGGGGTAACAGCGATAGCGACAAAATCTATCACGATCCTGAAACCAGAAGAGAAAGTATCACTTACCGAACCAATCTGGCTCGTTTGATGGACAAACTAATCGAAGAAGGTAAAATAGACAAAGCTAAAAAAGTAATTGATTTAGCTATTACCAAAATGCCTTTAGAGAAATTTGGATACTATTCTTTAATAGAACCTTTCACTAAAGGATACTATCAAACAAACGATGTAACCAAAGCACAAGAATTACTAAACAAACTAATAGGTAAATACAGAGAAAGCCTTAATTACTACAGCAAATTAAGCCCTGCAGAGCAATCGGAAATCGCTATTGACATTATTACTGACATTGAGCGCTATAGAAGTTTACTACAAGTAATGAAAGAAAATGGAGATTTGACCTTCTACGAAAAAAACAAAAAAACATTCAATACTTATATTGAAATGTTTCAACATTTTGGCAGAGACAAAGAATAAATCAAGCAGAATAAAGTCCTATAAAAAAGTGCAGCAATTATTTGGAAATTGCTGCACTTTTTTATAACTTAATATCTCTAAAAACACCTATCAAAATGAGCTTTTACTGGATAAAAACAAATTCATTAATTAAATGGATATTTTCAAAATACGTATGGGACATTCCTAATGCAGAAAACAAAATATACCTAAGTTTTGATGATGGACCTACCCCAGAAATAACTAATTGGGTGCTAGACCAACTGCAAAAACACAATGCCACAGCAACTTTCTTTTGTCTTGGAAAAAACATTGAGGACGAACCTCAATTATTCAAAAAGATAATTGAGCGTAAACATGCTATTGGCAATCACACCTACAATCATTTGAACGGCTGGAAAACCACCACCAAAGAATACCTTAAAAATGTAAAACATTGCGCTAAGACATTTTCGAAATTTGGCTTGAAGACTAATCTTTTTCGCCCTCCTTATGGCAAGATGAATACTGCTCAGTTAGACAAATTAAAAAGACAAGGGTATAAAATTATCATGTGGGATGTATTGAGCGCAGATTTTGACACCACCATTTCGAAGGAAAAGTGCCTTAAAAATGTAATTTCAAATATTAAACCAGGAAGTATAATTATATTTCATGACAGCGTCAAAGCATTTCAAAACTTGAAATACACGCTACCTAAAGTATTGGAATTTATTGATCAAAAAAACTATCAATACGCTAAGATACCCTAATTACAAAGCTACAATTGCTCTTGAACAATGGCAATAATACTATTAGCATCTAACTCGCCTGACTGTCTCCAAATCATTTGCCCATCTTTGTAAATCATCAAAGTAGGAAGTCCCTTGATTCGTAAGGCCTCAGCCAATTCTTGATTTTTATCCACATCAATTTTAATCACCTTAGCTTTATCGCCAAGTGCTGCTGCTACATCCTTAATGACAGGATGCATAGACAATGATGCTTCGTTCCATTCTGTGTAAAAGTCTATTAACACAGGAACATGTGCGCTTATAAGTTCTCCGAATTTTGACATAAAACCAAAAATTTAATATTTTAAATCTACTAAAAAAATAGATATTTAATGTGCAAATGTAGCATTTTTAACGAATTATGTTACTTTCTCTCCTTTTTTTAGTTCTATCACCGTGATTTCAGGCATAATTCCTACTCTTCCAGGGTATGCATGGAAGCCAAAACCACGGTTTACATAGATATAACGTCCCAAAACTTCATACAAACCTGCCCATTGGGGGTACATATACTGCGCCAAACTCCACTTGAAAACACCTGGAATTTCAATTCCAAACTGCATTCCGTGTGTATGTCCTGAAAATGTCAATTGAAAATTCTTTTCGTGTTCTTTTAATTCATAATCCCAATGGGAAGGATCATGACTCATTACAATTTTAAAATCTTCATTAGCTACCCCATGAGATGCCTTATTGATATCTCCTGCTTTTTTAAAACTACGACCCCAATTTTCAACTCCAATTAAGGCTATTTTATCTTCACCTTTTTCAATAAAACGATGTTCATTCAACAATAACTCAAAGTCAATATCACCATACAGTTTCTTGATAGCTTCAAAGTTATCGTCTTTCTCTTTTTGAGTTTTCCAATCCAAATATTCACCATAATCATGATTCCCTAAAACCGAATATTTCCCGTAAGCAGGTTTATGAATACGTTTGAAAGTCTCAATCCAAGGGTGCATTTCTGTGGCGTGAGTATTCACAATATCACCCGTAAATAAAACCATATCCGAGTTTTGCTCATTAACCAAATCAATAGCGTAATTGATTTTTTCAGCATCATCAAAGCTACCCGAATGCACATCCGAAATTTGTGTAATCGTAAAACCATCAAAAGCCTCTGGTAAATCTGGAAAATAAATGCGCTGATTGATGACTTTGTAATTATACTTCCCTATCGTCATTCCGTAAATCAAAGATAAAAACGGAATCGATGCCAATGTCAAACCAATCTGACTCACAAAAGTACGTCGAGCTGCCAAAAAACCTTCCGAAGAATCACCAACAGCCGCACGAAACATTCCCGAAATCAATCGATACAAATCCTCACCTAGTAAAACCAAAGCCAACACAATCTTAGGAATATAAACCAACAACATCAATCCCATTGCAAACATAGTATGCTTGGTTTGCCCAACAGAACGGTCAAAACTTAAAAATGAATACACAATATATACAAAGAGAAAAACACTCAAAACCGAATACCCCATCAACAACCATTTTCCCTTAATGAGCGTCTTGATCGCTTGGTAGGCGTAAACCTCCACAATCAATAATATCGAGAAAAAAAACAATAATCTAAAACCCATTGGACTAATTTTTACACAAAATAACAACTTATATCAAAGAAACGGTCCCTAATTAATTAAACTTTAACGCAAGAAATACTGAATTAACTACTGATTTCAAGGAGCAAACAATTATTGAATATCAAGAATATCCCTCCTACTGTCCTTTACTATCTTTATAAACAAATACCTGCTATAACGGACTTTAATTTCTATCAAGATTAGTTAAAATAGCTTGGAATTCAATCATCTAATTTGTAAAAACACCTTACCTATTTGGCAAAAACTAGAACTTTGGATATCGCATATTTGAGATGTAACAAAGAAGGCTCACACGTAAACTACTAGCTAGTAGAATTCCCCAAACATGGATAATAAACGGCAAATACATTACATTCTACCAATATTTACAATACTTTTAATAACGTCATCCAATTGGTTTGCGCTTTCGGATATCATATCACAAATATTACTCGTATTACTATCCATTAGTGTTTTATCTAAAATATCAGTAAGTCCCATTATATTACTTAAAGGAGCCCGTATAAGATGTGATTGTTGAAAAATCATTTTTTCGATTTTTACCAAATTTTTCTCGTTTTCTACCCGTGAATTTTGTAGCTGTAATTCTTCAGCAACATATTTTGTTATATTATATCCTAGACAAAATATCCCAGCTGGATTATTTTGATCATCAAACATTGCTTTATATTCCCACTGAGTATAAACATAACCACCTCTTCCATCGTGTTTTCTAATTGTTGCTAGAAATAATTTACCCGGATTCTCAAAGCATTTAGCTGAAACTTCAACACACGTATTCATATCATCAGGATGCATTGTAATATAACAAGGCTGACCAACTAAACTGTTGTTAATGTGCGAAAATTCTCTAGAATAATTTTCATTCACATAAGAATAATTACCATCCATGCTAGCCGTAATTATATAAAACAGAACTGAATTATGTAGCAATGCTTTTGTTTCTTCAAAATGTTTCATTTCTAACTTTTAAGATTTCAAGCAATATACCTTTTAATAATTCAACACAACTATATTTTAACTTAGTAAACTGCAACAAAACAAGAAATTGAATATAATATTGAAATAAGCATGGATTACAAATCTGCACTATCGTTTTAAGTGTAAACACCACCTTATTTAATGAAAGAACATTATAAAGTTTTGCTAAAAAAACTTCATCTTTTTACTTTATTTTCAAATTAATCGTAATTTAATACCCTTAAAAAAACCTAAACTTTACCAGTCCATAATACCCATTGTTTACATTATGTCCTTATTTACAAGTACCTGTTTTTATAAAATTAAAACTATATAATTATGGAAATTAATATTTGGTATTGGATAGGGTTTAATGTTTTTGTTTTGATAATGTTAATCTTAGACTTAGGTGTATTTCACCGTAAGGAACATGAAGTAAAAGTAAAAGAAGCACTTATATGGACTTTTGCATGGATTTCACTTGCTTTAGTTTTCAACTACGGAATTTACCACTTGTTTGGCAAAGAAAAAGCATTAGAATTTTTAACAGGATATTTGATTGAGAAATCACTTAGTGTTGACAATATTTTTATTTTCATCTTAATATTTTCTTATTTTAACGTTCCGTCCATTTATCAACATAAAATTCTTTTTTGGGGCATCCTTGGTGCATTGGTTATGCGGGCGATTTTTATTTTCGCTGGTATAGCACTCATCAATCAATTCCATTGGATTATTTACTTATTTGCGATATTTCTTGTTTTCACAGGAATTAAAATGCTCTTGCAGGACGAGCAAAAAATTGATCCTGATAAAAATCCAGTTGTCCGTTTGTTTAAGAAAATATTCCCTGTAACAAAAACTTTTCAAGGTAGTAAATTCTTTGTAAAACAAGATACTAAGACTTACGCTACTCCTTTATTTATTGTATTATTAATGGTTGAAGTAAGTGATTTAATTTTTGCCGTGGACTCTATCCCCGCAATATTAGCAATCACTAATGATCCATTTATTGTTTACACTTCTAATGCTTTTGCAATTCTCGGATTACGATCTTTATACTTTGCACTTGCAGGTATGCACGGTGTCTTCCGATTCTTAAAAGTTGGTTTATCACTAATTCTGATTTTTATAGGTATAAAAATGTTCCTGTCTGACATTTATCCAATTCCTATATTTATAGCACTGATAATCATTTCTGCCATTCTATTAACTTCAATTATTGCATCATTAGCAATTAGTATCCACCCGAGCAACTACATGTTGTTTTATACGATGCGATTATTCATAGGAGCGTAATGTTACAATGGTGTAGATTCCGCTAGTTGCTTGTAATTGTGGGGATACAAGTCTTTAATATTCTTGTGGTTTATAGATTGGATATTCTCAAGGGTATATTTTAGCCACTCAAAAGGATTTACGTTATGTTTTTTGCAGTTAGTAAAAAAGGTATAGGCCATAGCCGCTCTTTGAGCAGCATCGTGCGATCCGGCAAAAAGATAATTCTTTCTACCTATGGCTACTGGTCTGATTGCATTTTCCACCAGATTATTATCTATTTGCAAGTTGCCATCTAATAGGTATGCCGATAAATTATCCCATCTTGTTTGAGAGTATGCAAGAGCTTTGCCAATCTGACTTTTTGGTAGGGTTAGTTTGATTTGCAAAAACATCCATTTACCTAGTTCGTTTATAATAGGTAAGCTTTCCTGAAGCCTCAGCTCTTTGATTTGCTCAGGTCTAAGGTTTTGTTCTTTTGTTTTGCGCTCCACCGCATATAGCTTTTGTATTTCAACTAAAACATGTTGTGCTTTTTGCTTGTCATTATCTAATGCTCTTTCAAATTCTCGCCTAGCGTGTGCCCAACAGCCCAGATGAGTAATATCTGATTTTTTTCCATAAGCTTTGTAGCCTGCATATCCGTCTGTTTGCAAGTAACCTTTAAAGTTTTGCAAAATAGGTAGTGCAGCGCTACTTGCACGAGTAGGGCTGTAATTGAACATTACAAGTTTTGATATTGGGGCATGATACACCCAATAATAACCGAGATGCGTTTTGTCTTTTTTCTTGTCGTCTAAAACCTTGATGGTGGTTTCATCAACTTGAAGGTAACCTTCATTTTTGATATCCATAACCAGCTTCTCATACAAGGGTTTTAAAGCATCCATGCTCTGAGCCGCCCAACCATCTATTGTAGAAGAAGCAATATCGATATCTTCTCTAGAGAACCGTTGCTTTTGACGATATAGCGGAAGGTGATCCACATATTTATCTACTAAGATAGTGGCTAGTAGTCCTTCTGAGGGTATTCCTTTATCTATGATTCTTTCGGGTAAATCCCCGATGGATATCTTAGTATTGTCTTTATCCTTAGTCGCGTATTTGTATCGGATATATCTTTTGATTTTAAAGTGTCCCGGAACATAATCAAGCACATCTGTAGTTTCTTTGCCAATACAAACCTGATCAGATAAATCTCCTTCAGGGTAAATCTCGATTTCTTCAACTGGTAAATGATCCGGAAGTTTAGCCCTGCCAGGATGTTTCTTTTTAGAACGAGAATAAGTGATTTCTTCTTTGATAACTTCTTCTTGTTCTTGCAGGAGCTCTTGTTCTAGATCTAAAGGTAAAGTAGTTTGAGAAGGATCTTCAAAACGCTCTCGTTTTTGACCAAACTGCATACGGCGCAGTAATTCTACTAAACGTTGAAGTTCTTCAACTCGTTCTTCTAATTTAAAAGCTTTACCTTCTAATTTAGAAGCTTTACCTTCTAACACGACTTCCTTTTTTTCAAGCTTAACAAGTTTTTTATCTTGTTTGGAGATAGTTTTACCTTGAACAGAAATAGTTTCACTTTGTTCAAAAATAGTTTTATCCAGCACAAACATGTTTTTTTGAGCTTTAGTTAAAAGCTCAAAAAGTTCCTGTTTTGATACGTTATCTAGGTCTATTTCCATAGGCTAAATATACGTCAAAATCCTATATTTACCAAGGCTTAGGGCTGTTTTATTCCAAAGAAAATCTCCTTTTTTTATTGCTTTTTATGATTTGAATTCCTTCGATCATCAACACCAAATCACTCCAATTAATTTGCAATTTAGTACCGGTTGAACCAGCAAAAGTCCCTTGCTCTAAGCGCTTGTGATAAAGAACAAAACCACCAGATTCCCAGTGCAAAAGTTTCATCTGATTATTATTGCGATTGATAAAAATGAATACTTCTCCACTGTGTGCTACGCGTCCTAATTCATTGGTAACAAGACCACACAAACCATTAAAGCTTTTGCGCATATCGCAAACTTTGGGGTAGAGCAAAAAGGTATGTGAACTACTAAGGCTAAACACTAATATAGGTTTACTAAAGCCGAAAGTTCACTTAAATTATCCGTATCCACTCGCAGCACAACTCCATTAGGGTAAACGATTTCGTATTTGTTTTCTAAAGCTAAAACTGGTTTTTTCAGTGCAATAAAACCTCCGCTTTGTGCTTCTTCATTTTTGCTTTTTCGTATCCAATAGCTGAAGGTTCCTAATTTAATACCTGCTTGATCGCAATACCCTTGTTGTGAAAGTCCACTTTGTTTCCAAGATTCTACTTGGGATAACATAAATTCATTTTTGTCCATGTCTAAATTGTTTAGAACAAAACTAATACCTTAGGTTAATCTAAAAAATATGTGGTTCGTCGGGCGGATACAGCAATTAAGCAAAACCAGACATCAACTTGATTTGAGATTGTTCCTGCCAATATCAACCTCCCACTGGTATCAGTGTGCCATAAACCCTAGTATTGGACTGCGCAGAGTACCTAATTAAATTAAAACCAAAAAACGTAGCGTTTACAACGGGAAAATTTAGGTTAAAGCAACTTATAATGAGTTGCATTTTTTGTTTTCCTGTCACTCATAGCATTATAAAATCCCCAGAAAGTTGAGCATCAGAAATAAATACACAAAGTCGGCTCGATCTTCCAACAGGAATAATAAGCTCTGCATTTATCGAGAGAATCCAAGAACATAAAAAAGACGAAAAAAAATGCACCTGCCCATATTGTGGGATTGAAATAAACAAAGATGAATTTAGGACGAACAAGGATTGTAAGCCCGCTATCCGAAGTCTCCCGACTTCGGATACATAACAATTGAAACACCTAATATTATCGTTTGCACAACTCGTTTACCCTGATACCTGGTACTTAACTGCATCGAGTACCAATTTAAATTATAACCGAAAAAAACGTAGCATTTGCAACGCAAATCTTTAGAATCTACTTGTAATGATTAAAAAAAACTAGCAGAACCGCACTCTTCAGAATTATTAGATATTCATTTATCACCAACAAACCGCGTTGCAAACACTACTCGCTACTTTCAAAATAAAAGCAAGCACTGATAACTGGATAACATGCTGTTAACTCACAAAATCAGCTACTCTAAGATAGAAATAAAAATCTTCGACATTAGTAGTGGGTTTGCAATTCGTGTATATAAATCAGCTCCCTCTACATTACGGAATCTACAAAAAGCATTAAACATCGATAAAAAGCATAAAAAATAAAATTTAACAAGCTTTATATTCTTTTATTTTCATAAAAAAAATCAAAAACAAGGTACTCTAATTAAAAAATGATACATTTATTGATGAAAATTTACCATCCCTATGAAAGAAGAAAATAATAAAAATACAGAATTCTCTATAAGAAGAGTAAAAATGGTATATTCTTTATCCTTAATTACCGCTTCACTAGCAATTATATGGTGTCTATTATTAAATTTTTTAAAAATGGACATCTTAAGCTACAATACGGGAACTTCCGCTATACTATTCATTGTGGCTGCTATTATAGCTAAAAAAGGCAACTTTACACTGGCAAGAATACTCTATCTTATCACATTAAATTTAAGTGTAGCAGCAGCAGCCTCTTTTATAGGGAAAACTGGAAGTGTTGAATTTATATTAATGTACCCATTAGGACTTCCTTTCACAATATTTTCCTTTAGAAGAGAGAAGAACTATATTATCTTTTTTTCAGCACTTTCAGCAATATTCTGGACACTACTACATATAACTAATTTCAATCTATTTTCCGAAACAAAAATGGATACTACTATTGCATCAACAATTGTGTACCCAATCTCAATTATTAGTACGGTTTTTTTGATCACCTACCAACTAATACAATTTTCAAAAAACAATGAACGCTATTATTCCGAAATTCATGATAAACGAGAAGAAGCCATTGAATCATCTAATTCAAAGTCTAAATTTTTGAGTACAATGAGTCATGAGATTCGTACGCCACTTAATGCAGTTATTGGCCTTTCATATATTTTGGGAGATACTAATCCAAGAGAAGACCAATTAGAAAACATTGAAGCTTTAAATTATTCAGGGAAGATATTACTGAATCTTTTAAACAATGTCCTAGATTACAGCAAAATGGAATCTAACGTCGTTGAATTAGACCCAATACCTACTGACATAGGGGCATCCATAAAGCAGATAAAAAAAATTCATGAAGCAAATTGCTTCCGAAAAGGTATTTCTATGAATTTAGAAATTGATGACACTTTACCTATTGTTTGGATGGATATAATTCGGTACAATCAAGTGATTAACAACCTCGTCACAAATGCAATAAAGTTCACCGATAAAGGAACCGTAACTTTAATAACAACATGTAAACAACTCACAAAACACAGCCTAATATTGCATACTGAAGTAATCGATACTGGAATAGGTATTCCAGAAGATAAGCATGATGAAATTTGGGAGGCATTTACACAAGCCTCTACAGACACTAATAGGATTTATGGAGGAACCGGTCTAGGCCTGCCTATTGTCAAGAGTATTATTGAGGCAATGAATTCTGAAATTAAAATTGAAAGTAAATTAGGCTCAGGAAGTCGATTTTATTTTGATTTAGAATTAAAACTAACATTGGACCAAGAATTAATACATCCTACTCAAAAGAAAAAATATAATTTCAATGGAGAAAGAGTATTACTAGTTGAAGACAATAAAATAAATGTCATGGTGGCAAAACAAATACTCGAAAAAGAACAACTTATAGTAGATGTCGCATATGATGGTCAAATTGCCGTAGACATGTTCAAAAAGAAAAAATACGATGTTGTACTTATGGATATCCAAATGCCAGTAATGGATGGATATACAGCTTCGATGGAGATTCGGAAATTCAACACTTTAATCCCTATTTTAGCTTTATCAGCATCCGTATTTATGGAAGTGAAGAATAAAATATTTTCTAGCGGAATGAATGGTTTTATTTACAAACCTTTTGAACCTGAAGATTTATTAAATCAAATTGAAGAAATTACAAAAAACATGGGTTCCTAAAACATGGAATTTGATTTAAATTCACTTAAAAGTAAGCAGTCAATGCAGTCATACGCGAGGAATAAAGCGAATCCGTTTTGTATCCTCACACAAGACGAACATTTCAAATATAATCAAAAATTAACTACAAAATGAGCATCAACAAATCTGAAATTATAAATAATATTTCCTATACCGACCTTGTTTATGGGAGAATAAACAAGAAACTAAAAACAAATCTATCTATTGCTGAAATAGAAAAAACACTTTTGGATATTATTACCGAAACAGAAGAGCGGTTTTTTAATAAAATCGGAAAAAACTTTTATGTTACCAACGTTGAAAAGAACATCAAAATCACGGTTAACTCTCATACTTTTAGAATTATTACAGTGGATCAACTAGAGAAAAAACATTAAAATTGGTTTACCTACTACCCTCTTTATTTACACTAATATCAAAACATTAAATCCAAAAAAAAACTTCAACATTTACCACAAGCCTGCGTGAGTGATTACTTCGCCTAATTTATATTATAAATAGGTGTTCAGTGAACCATTTTGTAGTGTAAAGCCCGCAAACAAGTGAAGCGACAGCGGAACTTGTTGAGAACTTGCAACGTCCCGAAGCGTCGGGAGCACGACAGCAAAACAAAAAAGAGCCTCTGACCACAAACAGAATGGCTCATTTTTGGTTTGGTGGCACGCCCAAATGATTCTTTTAAAATTTAAGGTTCTATTTGGTATTTGTGTGAAAGAATAAATTTTAAATTAGAAGAGTTATTGTAAGCAGTACTAGTTTTCCTCAAGTCGAGCGAAGTCGAGACCCATTATCCCATCTCGACTTCGCTTCCTATGATATTTTAGCTTAAATACTTGACTTACAAATACTTAAAAAAACACACCCCTAGCCCCTCTCAAGAGGGGAATTAGAAGTGCTAACATTCAAATAACGTCATTTTATATTGCTTTTTTTTAGAATAAAAATTACTCCTCGAACTGACAAATCATTGAAGTATTTATATTAGTTTATGAATTTCACAATATTTCCAGAAGAACCAAATTTAATAATGAAGCTCGAAAATGACTGTTTTTAAAAAGCTTTGTTTATTTTTACGTCCAAATTATTTTTATTATGTCTGCTCAAAAACGTCTTTTTTTACTCGATGCCTACGCTTTAATCTTTAGAGGCTATTATGCTTTTATAAAAAATCCGAGAATCAACTCTAAGGGAATGGATACGTCTGCCATTATGGGGTTTATGAACTCGTTGATGGATGTAATTAAGCGTGAGAAACCCGACCATTTGGCGGTGGCGTTTGACAAAGGTGGAAGTGCTTTGCGTAACGAAATTTTCCCAGAATACAAGGCGAATCGTGACGCGACACCCGAGGCGATTAAGATTGCAGTTCCTTATATTCAGGCATTACTAAATGCGATGCACATTCCGATTATTGAAGTTGCGGGTTTTGAAGCCGATGATTTGATTGGTACCATTGCCAAACAAGCAGAAAAGGAAAATTACAAAGTATATATGGTGACTCCGGATAAGGATTTTGCCCAATTGGTGTCTGAAAACATCTTTATGTACAAGCCTGCCCGTATGGGGAATGGCATTGAGATATGGGGAATTCCTGAGGTTTTGGCCAAATTTGAAATCGAAAGACCCGAACAAGTGATTGATTTTCTTGGAATGATGGGTGACGCTGCCGATAATATTCCGGGATTGCCTGGTGTAGGCGAGAAAACGGCGAAGAAATTCTTGGCGGCTTATGGCTCGATGGAAAACCTTTTGGAGAATACCCACGAACTGAAAGGTGCTATAAAACTTAAAATTGAAGCAAATAAAGAACTCGGACTTTTATCGAAAAGACTAGCTACAATTTTACTAGATTGCCCAGTGACTTTTGACGAAAAAGACTATGAGCTATCGACTCCTGATGTGGCGAAAACGGATGAACTTTTTAACGAATTGGAGTTTAGAAGAATGGCGGAGCAGTTTGACGCTATTTTTAGAAATCAAGCTTCGGCTGAACCAACTGAAGGTGCGCCAGCTGACGACTCAAAACTATACAAAAAACCACAACCGAAAAACGACGACCAATTTGACTTGTTTTCGGCTACTACTTCGGGACAAGATTCAGAAGTCGCGCATCAATCATTTTACAGTACACTTGAAAACACGCCTCACTCCTACCAGATTGTACAAGGTGATTTGGGAATAAAATTGTTGTTGCAAAATTTACAAAAGCAGACTTCTGTTTGTTTTGATACCGAAACTACTGGATTAGATGCTTTGCATGCGGAGTTGGTCGGAATTTCGTTCGCCTGGGAGAAAGGAAAAGGTTTTTATGTACCGTTTCCAGAAAACCAGGAGGAAGCAAAGGTTTTGTCAGCCAAATTTATTCCGTTTTTTGAGAATGCAGCAATCGAAAAAATTGGTCAGAACATTAAATATGATTTAAAGATTCTAGCGAACTACCATATTAAAGTAGCCGGAAAATTGTTTGATACCATGATTGCGCATTATTTGATTAATCCTGATATGCGTCATAATATGGATATTTTGGCAGAAACTTATTTGAAATATTCTCCAAAATCAATTGAAGCCTTGATTGGAAAAAAAGGAAAAAACCAAAAATCGATGCGCGATATCGCAATAGAGGAAGTTAAAGAATATGCCGCCGAAGATGCCGATGTAACTTTTCAATTAAAAGAACTTTTTGCGGTTGAACTGGAAAAAACAGGCACACAAAAATTATTTGACGAAATCGAAATTCCACTTGTTCCTGTGCTTGCCGCTATGGAAACAGAAGGAATCAACCTAGATGTTCCCTTTTTAAAAGCCATGTCAACCGAAATGGCTGTAGAAAGTAATGCTTTGGAACAAAAAATATATGAAACTGCTGGAGAGACATTTAACTTGGCTTCGCCAAAACAATTGGGTGACATATTATTTGACAAATTAAAAATTGGTGGCCCCAAACAAAAGAAAACAAAAACAGGTCAATATGCTACTGGCGAAGAGGTTTTGAGTTATCTAGTCAACGACCACGAAATTGTACGTGACATTCTAGAATGGCGCCAAATGGTAAAATTGCAAAGTACCTATATTGATGCTTTGCCTAATCAAGTAGATGCTAAGACTGGACGCGTACATACCGATTACATGCAAACAGTAGCAGCTACGGGACGTTTGAGTTCTAACAACCCGAACTTACAAAATATTCCGGTTCGTACTGAAAGAGGACGCTTGATTCGTAAAGCATTTGTGCCTCGTGACGAAAACTACACTTTGATTTCTGCCGATTACTCGCAAATTGAATTGCGTGTAATTGCAGCATTGAGTGGCGAAGAGAACATGATTGCAGCTTTTAAAAATAACGAAGACATACACAAATCAACTGCTGCCAAAGTATTTAATATTCCGCTTGAAGAAGTAACCAAGGAACAACGTAGCCACGCCAAAACGGTCAACTTTGGAATTATATACGGGGTTTCGGCCTTTGGACTTTCGAACCAAACGAATCTTTCCCGCTCGGAAAGTGCCGATTTAATTGAAGCGTATTACAAATCATATCCTCAATTAAAATCATACATCAGCGAACAAGTTGATTTTGCGAGAGACAATGGTTATGTACAAACGGTTTTAGGTCGTCGTCGCTATTTGAAAGACATTAACTCTCAAAACGCAATTGTGCGTGGTGGCGCAGAACGTAATGCAGTCAACGCTCCTATTCAAGGTTCGGCGGCAGATATTATCAAAATTGCGATGATTAATATTCACAATAAACTGATTGCCGACAACTGGAAATCAAAAATGCTACTTCAAGTACATGATGAGCTTGTCTTTGATGTACACAACAGCGAACTAGAAAAAATTCAACCGATGATTAAACACGAAATGGAAACGGCTTTTAAGCTTGATGTTCCTTTGGTAGTTGATTTAGGAATGGGGAAAAATTGGCTGGAAGCGCACTAAATCCCTTTAGCCTCCGAAGATCATAATCATTATAATTAATTAACGATTGTAGATTAACGAATTTGGATTTTTGATCTCACCGACAAGAAAATTCATTTATTATTGACGATTTCAAACAACCTATAAAAACCATTCTTGTTTTCTGCTCGAATGGTTTTCCTTTTTAAGCACAAGAAGACTCCTTTTATATTCCCTTTACAAAAAAAAAGACTTACTGATTTACAACAATTTCACAACACCCTTTCAAAACGCCTTCCTTTAACAAAGAATATAACATTAAATTAAGATTTTTATTGAGGCCAAAAATGGATGTAAATGATATTTTTGTAAAAAAACTTTTAAAACCTATTACTAATTTTGAGAAAATTAAAAAAAAACCTTAGCCTAAGCCTTTTAATTGCAGTCACTTCCTTTTCGTGGGCACAAACCAACACAAAAGTAGACCAAACGAATGTCTGGATGAGCTACAACGGAAACCATAAACTGACCGAAAAATGGGGACTCCACACAGAATACCAAATGCGTAGAAATCAAGGATTTAAAAACCCAATGCAAAGCATGTTCCGATTTGGGCTTGACTATAATGTCAGCAAGGATGTGATGGTGACTGCTGGTTGGGCACATATAGAAACGGCAGCTTATGGAGAATTTGCAGAAGCAATACCCTCAAGATTCAATGATCATAAATTTAACGAACATCGTATTTGGGAACAATTAGTTATCAATCACAACAACAGTGGTCGCTTCTCTTTTGATAGCCGTTTTAGACTAGAACAAAGATGGACACAGTCGTTTAAAAATTTTGGAACTAGTTTATCCTCTGATTATTTGAGATACGATGACCCAGAAGAAGGCTACTGGAAACTAAGACATAGAGCAAGATACCGTTTTAGAGTACAAGTTCCTTTAACAAGTGCTCAAATGGAAGACAACACCTTATTTCTAGCTGTTGCTGACGAAATTTTCGTCAATATTGGCGAACGCGTAGCCGCAAACGTCTTTGACCAAAACCGATTATCAGCAGCTTTGGGATGGCGTTTTACCAAAGATTCCAATATTCAAGTTGGCTATCTAAATCAATTCTCCGAAAAAGGAGACGGAATTAGCCGAGAAAATAACCACACCATAACAGTCGGTTATACACATAATTTAGATTTTACAAAAATCTAAATCAAGAAACCAATATCTTAATAGAGCATAAAAAAAACCATTCTTAAAAATAAGAATGGTTTTTTTTATGTCAGAAACTAAATTATTGACTTCAATTAATTCCAATTCGTGTTTAAATTTCATCAACCCGAATACTTTATTTTTTCTTCTTTTTAGAACGAGAAGATTCTCTTTCTTTCAGTTTAGTCTTGATGATAATAGTTTCGTAGGGTGGCTCGATTTCATCTTCATTTTCTAATCGGTCAATTAATAGTTTCGCAGCTACTTCGCCAATTTCAACTCCATGTTGACTTACGGTGCTCAAACTCGGAGACAATCTTCTAGAAGCTAGAATTCCATCAGCAAAACCCACAATAGACAAATCCTCCGGGATATTATAACCATTTTTGATTGCGACTCTCAAAGCCGCAACCGAATCGTTTTCATCCAGAGCAAAAACAGCATCAATCGTATTGTTATTAAAAATCCCTTCTATTTTAGACTTCATATCCTCTTCACAATCCGTTCTAAGGATAATATTTTCATTTATAGGAATTCCATTATCAATCAAAGCCTTCAAATAACCTTCACTTCTTAATTTTCCAACACTTAAATTTTCAATAGATGAAATCAAAGCAATATTTTTACATCCCTGTTTAATCAATCGTTGCGTAACATTACGTCCTGAATCAAAATCGTCTACAATCACTTTGTCGCACTCTATTTCATCTGCAATTCGATCAAACATTACTATTGGAGTACCCTCATTAATGATATTTGAAAAATGGGAGTAATCCTGTAATTTTTGAGCCTCCTCAGAAACCGACAAAATAAATCCATCAATTGTTCCATTACTCAACATCTCCAAAGTGTTCACTTCCTTTACAATCGACTCATTCGAAATACACGTAATCACATTATACCCTTGCTTATCGGCCACTTTCTCGATACCACTAAAAACCTTGGCGTAAAAAGAATTCAATATATTAGGTATAATCACCCCAATGGTTTTAGTTTTCCTATTCTTAAGGTTCAGCCCAATAACATTGGGTTTATAATTTTTAAGTTTTGCATACTCCTTAATTTTAACTTTAGTCAATTCACTTATCTCTGGACTATTATTAAGAGCCTTAGAAACGGTTGAAACAGATACATTAAGTTCTTTTGCAATTTGCTTAAGAGTTGCTTTTACTTTCATAACGGTGATATTTTTATATTCTTAAAAACTGAAACTCGATTAACAAATAAAAGTTTATTTTTTTTGGGCGTGCCCCGTAAAAAAAACGGGTCGGGCTATTCGCTACAATCTTTTTTGGGCAAAAGAGCCCAAAAAAGGATTTCCGCTACTATCCCTCACGCAAAATCCAGTCCTCATGACAGAATTACAAAACAACAAAACCTTATACATTAATATAGGAGTGCAATTTCTAACATTACTACATTTTTCCTATTAAGACTCTACTTAAAGTAAAACGTTTAAGACAAGACGAAAAATCAGATTCCAAAGCGCAAGATAATGAATTAAACAACACCATAAAAAAAGACAAAAACACTTCATAATAAATTTAACTGTTACAACAAATGACCTCTTAAAAGCCAAAAACCATAGTAACTATAAATGAAACAAAATAGACAATTGATAATCAGACAAAACCGTAAATAAAATAATCATTTATGGTATTTGTATTTAAAATAATTAATTGTACTTTTGCAACCCCTTTATAGGGGATGGAATGTTTAATTAAAATTTATTATTGTGAACGCATTAAGCTACAAGACAATTTCTACAACAAAAGCAAACTCTGTAAAAGAGTGGATCGTTGTAGATGCAGATGGTCATAACTTAGGTCGTCTTGCTTCAAAAGTCGCTATGATTTTGAGAGGTAAGTACAAGCCAAGTTACTCACCACACGTTGACTGTGGAGATAACGTAATCGTTATCAACTCAGAAAAAATCAACCTTACAGGTAAAAAAATGGATGACAAAATTTACATGCGTCATACAGGTTACCCAGGAGGACAAAGAACTTTAACTGCTAAAGTATTGCAAGCAAAAAACCCTGCAACCTTAGTAGAAAAAGCAATAAAAGGAATGTTACCTAAGAACAAATTAGGAGCTGAACTTTTTAGAAATCTAAATGTAGTTGTTGGAACTGAGCACAAACAAGGAGCTCAAAAACCAAGAACTGTTAACCTAAACGATCTTAAGTAATGGGAGTTATTCACAAAATCGGTAGAAGAAAAACCGCTGTTGCACGTGTTTATGTTTCGGAAGGAACAGGAGTAATCACTGTAAACAAAAAAGAATTCGCAACTTACTTCCCAACAGCTACTTTACAGTACAAAGTTTTGCAACCATTATCTATGACAGAAAATGCAGCTAACTTTGACGTAAAAGTAAATGTTTACGGAGGTGGTTCAACTGGTCAAGCAGAAGCTGTAAGAATGGCATTAGCACGTGTTATGTGTGAAGTTAATGCTGAAAACAGAGGCATATTGAAACCAGAAGGTTTATTAACAAGAGATCCAAGAATGGTTGAACGTAAGAAATTCGGTCAGAAGAAAGCTCGTAAGAAATTCCAGTTCTCTAAACGTTAATATTACCCGTCTTGTTCAATTATGCGCAAGACTTCGTTTATTATTTGAATTAAAAAACAATGTTGTTGTTGCCTACTGAGGTAGGAATTAGTTTAGCATCTAAATGTATTTAGCCGAGAAATCGCCATTTATACATTGCTAATCAACAGAACGTAAACTAAACAAAAAATGTCAAACAAAGTAGAAGTAAAAGACTTACTAGAAGCAGGTGTTCATTTTGGACACATGACTAGAAAATGGGATCCAAATATGGCTCCTTACATTTATATGGAACGTAATGGTATTCACATTATCAATCTATATAAAACTGCAGCAAAAATCGAAGAAGCTAGTGAAGCTATGAAAAAGATTGCTGCATCAGGTAGAAAAATATTATTTGTTGCTACCAAAAAACAAGCAAAAGACATCGTTGCCGAAAAAGCAAAAGCTGCAAACATGCCTTACATCACTGAAAGATGGCCTGGTGGAATGCTAACTAACTTCGTAACTATCCGTAAAGCCGTTAAAAAAATGGCTACTATTGATAAAATGAAGAAAGATGGTACTTTCATGACCCTTTCTAAGAAAGAGCGTTTACAAGTTGATCGTCTTCGTGCTAAATTAGAGAAAAATTTAGGTTCAATCGCTGATATGTCTAGATTACCTGCTGCATTATTCGTAGTAGATATCAAAGCGGAACACATCGCAATAAAAGAAGCTCAAAAATTAAACATTCCAGTTTTTGCAATGGTTGATACAAACTCTGACCCACGTGAGGTAGATTATGTTATTCCATCTAATGATGATGCTTCTAAATCAATTGACAAAATTTTATCTTTAGTAACTGCTGCAGTTACAGAAGGACTTTCTGAAAGAGGTTCTGAAAAAGAAGGTGAAGCTGCTGACAAACCAGCTGCTGCTCCTGCTGCTAAAGCTGTTGCAACTGAAGCTGCTCCAGTAGCTGAAACTGTTGCACCTGCTGCACCAGAAGCTGATGCACCTGCAACTGAAACTAAAGAATAAATTAAATAGTATATTCCAATACTAAAATTCCAAATTCCATATAAAAAGTCAACTATAAATTGATGATTTAATAAAATTGGAATTTGGGATTTTAGGATTGGAATTTCTTTTTTTTACATAAAAAATAATCTTAAAATATACAAAGAAATGGCAACAATAACTGCTGCAGACGTAAATAAATTAAGAACAGCTACTGGCGCAGGAATGATGGACTGCAAAAAAGCATTAGTTGAAGCGGACGGAGATTTTGATTTAGCGATCGAAAACCTACGTAAAAAAGGACAAAAAGTAGCGGCTAACCGTTCTGATAGAGAATCTACAGAAGGAGCTGCAATTGCTATTGTTAACGCTGATAAAACTGCTGGGGTTGTAATCACATTAAACTGTGAGACTGACTTCGTAGGGATGAACGAAAGTTTTGTAACTATGGCGACTGAATTGGCTAATCTAGCATTGAACTTTGACACTCTAGAAGCTTTCTTAGCGGCTGAGTACAAAGGAATCACTGTTGCTGAAAAGTTAATTGAACAAACAGGTGTTATCGGAGAAAAATTAGAAATCAGAACTTTTGAGAAATTAGAAGGTGCTTTCGTTGGATCTTATATCCACTCTGGAAACAAAATCGCTACTTTGGTAGCTTTATCTGCTGCTCCTGCTGGTGCTGACGAAGTTTCTAGAAATGTTGCTATGCAAGCTGCTGCAATGTCTCCTATCGCTTTGAACGAAGCTGGTGTTGACGCTGCAACTATCGAAAAAGAAATCGAAATCGCTAAAGACTTACTACGTCAAGAAGGTAAACCAGAAGCTATGTTAGACAATATTGCTAAAGGTAAATTGGCTCGTTTCTTTAAAGACAATACTTTAGTTAACCAAGATTACATCAAAGACAACAAATTAAGCGTTGCTGCTTATGTTAAATCTTTAGACAAAGATCTTATCGTTACTGGATTCAAAAGAGCTGCTTTAGGTTAATCTAAAACAACTTTTTATAAAACATGAAATCCCATTCGGTTTATCCGAATGGGATTTTTTCATTTAACAGAACTACATACGTTAAACTCCAAAGCCTTATAAACTACAGGCATTTTCTTTTTTATTATATTTGATTTCCTAAAACTACAATTCAATGGAAGACAAAATAAGATGCGCTTGGTGTTTATCCTCTGACCTATATAAAGAATATCACGACAACGAATGGGGGAAACCCGTTTACGATGACGCCACTTTATTCGAATTCCTCATCCTCGAAACCTTTCAAGCAGGACTCAGTTGGATTACCATACTCAACAAAAGAGAAAATTTCCGTAAAGCTTTTGACAATTTCGATTATACAAAAATTGCCCACTACAATGATGATAAAATATTAGATTTATTACAAGACGCTGGAATCATTCGCAATAAACTAAAAATCTATTCAGCTGTCACCAATGCACAAGCTTTTATCAAAATCCAAGAAGAATTCGGAAGTTTCTCAAAATATATTTGGAATTTTGCAGACGGAAAACCCATTATAAACAATCCACCATCTCTAAAAGAAGTTCCTGCCACTACTCTACTTTCTGATACAATCAGTAAAGATTTAAAAAAACGAGGCTTCAAATTCGTAGGTTCTACTGTCATTTATGCCCACATGCAAGCAACTGGAATGGTCAATGATCACTTGGCTAGTTGCTGGACAAGAAATTAGTATTTAGTGTACAGTATAAAGTCGCAGTTGTAAATAACTTCTAATTTATAACCTATACTTCATAATTTTTTATACATTTGCAGCTCACTTTAGGGGTGTCTACAACATTGTAGGCTGAGAATTACCCTCTGAACCTGATCTAGTTCATACTAGCGTAGGGAAAAGTACGATGACTTCCGTGGTCCCGATTTCGGGCACTTTGTAGCCATTCCTAAAGTATAACTTATACTAAATTCAAGAGGAATGGAACTAAAAATCAACAACCAGATTAAGCAATTTACCGCAGATGCACTGAGTATTCAAGCACTGCTCGACCTTGAAATTCCCCAAAAACAAAATGGCATTGCTGTCGCCATAAACAGCAACGTAATCCCAAAATCCAATTGGGACCACCATCACCTATCCGAAACTGACGATATTCTTATAATCTCAGCCACTCAAGGCGGCTAATTTAATGTGCAGTCGCAGTACTCAGTATCCAACCCATAACTTACAATTCATAACTAATAACTAATATTAATGAACAACGAACAAGAAATCTCCAGACAACCCTTTCCTAATTCGACCAAAGTATATATCGACGGTGATATCCACCCTATAAAAGTCGCTATGCGCGAAATCAGGCTTTCCGACACTAAAATGTCTAATGGTCGAATTGAAAAAAATCCTTCCATTACCGTTTACGATACTTCAGGTCCATTTACAGATCCAAATATCGAAATCGACATCCGAAAAGGATTGCCTAGAATCCGTGAACAATGGATTTTAGACCGCAATGACGTAGAAATACTGACAGAAATTTCATCTGATTACGGAAAAGAACGCCTACATAATGAAAAATTAGATGAACTTCGTTTTGAATATTTACACAAACCCATGCGTGCCAAAAAAGGGGCTAATGTAACCCAACTATATTACGCAAAACAAGGTATTATCACTCCCGAAATGGAATACATTGCCATTCGAGAAAACCAACGTATCGAACTATTAGAAGAACAAACCAAAGCCATGCAATACCAGCATGCAGGACATAGTTTTGGAGCCAATACGCCAAAAACCAAAATAACTCCTGAATTTGTACGTAGCGAAATCGCTCGTGGTAGAGCTATTATCCCCAACAACATCAACCACCCAGAAAGTGAACCGATGATTGTAGGCCGTAATTTTTTGGTGAAAATTAATGCTAATATCGGTAACAGCGCGGTTACTTCATCGATTGAAGAAGAAGTAGAAAAAGCAGTTTGGGCTTGCCGTTGGGGAGCAGACACCATCATGGATTTATCCACAGGAAAAAACATTCACGAAACTAGAGAATGGATTATCCGTAACTCACCAGTACCAATTGGAACGGTGCCAATTTACCAAGCATTAGAAAAAGTAAACGGAGTAGCCGAAGATTTAACTTGGGAAGTTTTCCGTGATACGTTGATCGAACAAGCGGAACAAGGAGTTTCGTATTTCACCATTCATGCCGGAGTATTATTACGCTACATACACTTAACCGCTAATCGTGTAACCGGAATTGTTTCTCGTGGTGGTTCAATCATGGCAAAATGGTGTTTGTTTCACCACAAAGAAAACTTCTTGTTCACGCACTTTGAAGAAATTTGCGAAATCATGAAACAATACGATGTGGCTTTCTCTCTTGGAGATGGTTTACGCCCAGGTTCCATTGCTGATGCCAATGATGCAGCACAATTTGCAGAATTGGAAACATTGGGGCAATTGACAAAAATTGCTTGGAAACATGACGTACAAGTTTTCATCGAAGGACCAGGTCACGTACCGATGCACATGATTAAAGAAAACATGGACAAGCAATTGGAACATTGTGACGAAGCGCCATTTTACACACTTGGACCATTAACTACTGACATTGCACCTGGTTACGACCACATTACTTCTGCCATTGGAGCGGCCATGATTGGTTGGTACGGTTGCGCGATGTTGTGCTACGTAACTCCAAAAGAACATCTTGGTTTACCCAACAAAAAAGATGTAAAAGACGGAGTAATCACCTATAAGATTTCAGCACACGCTGCGGATTTAGCCAAAGGACATCCTGGATCACAATACCGTGACAATGCGTTGAGTAAAGCACGTTTTGAATTCCGTTGGGAAGATCAATTTAATTTATCATTAGATCCTGATACTGCAAGAGAATTCCACGATGAAACTTTACCAGCTGACGGTGCTAAAGTCGCACACTTTTGTTCGATGTGTGGACCTAAATTCTGTTCGATGAAGATCTCACAAGAAATACGTGACGTTGCCGAAGCCGAAAAAGGAATGCAAGAGAAATCAGAAGAGTTTATCGAGCAAGGAAAGGAGATTTACAGTTAAAAAGAAAATAGAAAATAGAGAATAGAGACAAGAAGAAAGAAAAAAGACTATGAAATTTTTCACAAACAACTTCCTTCTTACTTCCTACTTCTTGTCTCTTGCCTCTTGTCTCTTGTCTCTAAAATAAAAACTATGGTAATCATATCCAATCCGACAGCAGTACCAAATGAAATAGCGACCATCCATTCTCTTTTTGAGGAAGGGATGGAGTTATTTCATGTTCGAAAACCTAACTTTTCTGAAGAGGAAATGAAAGTTTTCGTTGAAGGTATTGGATTGGACTATCGATCGAAATTGGTATTACACAACCATCATCATTTAGCGACTTTATTAAAAATTAACCGAATTCACTTTGCTACAAATCTTCGTGAGGCGGTCAGCAATAAAGATTTTGAGATAGTAAAAGATCAAGGATTTAGGCTATCAACCTCGACTCACTCTATTACCGAATTCAATGCCTTAGATTCAAAATTTGATTATTCCTTTTTAAGTCCTGTTTTTGAAAGTATTTCGAAAGAAAATTACGTTCCCAAAACCAATTTATTTGAAGACATAAAAAACAGAACCAATTTCAATACCAAGTTAATTGCATTAGGTGGAATTGAATTTTCTAATATCCAAAAAACACTAGAATCTGGTTTTGATGATGTAGCGCTTTTAGGAACTATTTGGAACAGAACACAACCTATTAAAAATTTTATATTATGCCAACAAATCGTCCTTTCGTACTGAGCATAGCGGGTTTTGACCCTTCGGCTGGCGCAGGTGTTTTGGCTGACATCAAGACCTTTGAGCAACATCGGGTGTATGGTTTTGCGATTAATACAGGTAATACCATTCAGACCGATAAAGAGTTTATTTCCATTCAATGGACAGCACTAGACTTTGTATTACAATCAATTGAAACGTTGTTTACTTCCTATGATATTAAAGCTGTAAAAATCGGCATTATACCTTCATTAGAATATCTGAAAGCGATTGTTTTTTCGATAAAAAAACGTTCACCAACAACGAAAATTGTTTGGGATACCGTTTTAAAATCATCAACTGAATTCAAATTTTTAGAACTAAATAATGAAAATGAGTTGGTTGCTATTTTGAAACAATTAGAATTAATTACACCTAATTATACTGAGATCGTACAATTAGGAAACCACGATTCAACTATTGAAAATACACTAAAAAAACTAACCATTCACTGTCCCGTATTACTCAAAGGAGGTCATAATCCAGAGGATGTAGGCACCGATTATCTGTATACCAAAGACCGTTTCTTTCGGCTTTCGCCAAAAAAAAATCAAGCATACGAAAAACACGGCTCTGGTTGTGTTTTATCAGCAGCAATAACAGCCAATTTAGCATTGGAACAAAATCTATTTACAGCTTGTAAAAACAGTAAAGATTATATTGACAACTTTTTATTATCTAACCCCACTCAACTAGGATATCATTATGTATAATCGCTTACAATACATTTCACAAGGGATAACAGTAGAAGAACAATTATTCAATATCCACCAAGCCCTCGATAATGGTTGTGACTGGATCCAGATGCGTTACAAAAAACAATTTTCAGATGACACTTTCAAATTGGCAGAAGCCGTAAAAATGTTATGCGCCGAATACCTCGCTACTTTCATCATCAATGACAACGTATATCTAACACAACAAATGGATGCCGACGGTGTACACTTAGGCCTAACTGATATGAGTATTCTTGAAGCAAGAAGCATTTTGGGAGAAGCAAAAATCATTGGAGGAACGGCAAACACCTATGAAGATATTCTTTCACACGTTTCTAACGGATGTAATTATGTAGGACTAGGCCCTTTTCGTTTTACAACTACCAAAGAGAACTTAAGCCCCGTCTTAGGGTTGGATGGCTATAAATCCATCCTTGACCAATTGAAACAAGCGGAAATTACCATACCTATTTATGCCATTGGAGGAATTAAATTAGATGATGTTGAATCTATTGTTAAAACAGGAATTCACGGAATTGCCACTTCAGGTTTAATTACTGAAAGTGATTTCAAAACAAAATTAATCACACAACTTAACGAAAAATTATATGGATACGTCCTTATTTAAAATTGGAGATAAAGAACTGCGATCACGCTTGTTTCTAGGAACAGGGAAATTTGGTTCGAATAGACAAATGGAAGAGGCTATATTGGCATCCGAATCCGAATTAGTTACCGTAGCTTTAAAGCGTATGGATTTAGAGACAGACACCGATGCTATTTTGTCACATTTAAAACATCCAAGGATCAACTTATTACCCAATACTTCAGGGGCTAGAAATGCGAAAGAAGCCATTTTTGCAGCACAACTCGCCAGAGAAGCTTTAGAAACAAATTGGTTAAAACTCGAAATTCATCCAGACCCAAAATACTTAATGCCCGACGCGATTGAAACGCTGAGAGCGACTGAAGAGTTGGCTAAATTGGGTTTTATTGTTTTACCATATATCCATGCTGATCCTGTTCTTTGCAAGCGATTGGAAGATGCTGGAACGGCTGCCGTTATGCCATTGGGTTCGCCAATTGGGAGCAACAAAGGTTTAAAAACTATAGACTTTCTGGAAATTATCATCGAGCAAAGTAAAGTCCCCGTAATTATTGACGCTGGCATTGGCGCTCCGTCCGATGCCGCCAAAGCAATGGAATTAGGAGCGGATGCCGTTTTGGTCAACACTGCAATTGCTGTTGCTGGAAATCCACGATTAATGGCGGAAGCTTTTAAGGAAGCTGTTATTGCAGGTCGAAAAGCATTCGAAGCCAAATTGGGACAGCAGTACAAGCATGCGGTGGCGTCTAGTCCGTTGACAGCATTTTTATACGAATAGAAGTTTAATTGCACGCAGATTTTGACAGATTTTCGCAGATATTTTTTTGATTCAATTGAAAGAATTTAACTATTTTTAAAGGAACTGAATTTTTACAAAATGACAGAAAATGACATTTCCTTTAAAATTAGAGGTGCAATATTCAAAGTTTATAATACACTCGGCCCAGGATTATTTGAATCTGTCTATGAAAGCGCTCTATATTATGAGTTGACAAAATTAGAATTGAAAGTTGACAGACAATTTGAAATTACAATACCTTACGATAATATCATTTTAGATGTTGCTTTTAGAATTGATCTATTGGTAGAAGACAAAGTAATTATTGAATTAAAATCTGTCGAAGAATTAGCTCCAATCCTTTACAAACAAGTAATAAATTATTTAAAACTGACAGATAAAAGACTAGGAATACTAGTGAATTTCAACACTACCTCAATTTTAAATGATATTAAACGAATAGCAAATAAAATTTAAAATCTGCAAAATCTGCGTGCAACAAAAAAACATGCATTTGTGCAAAATAAAAATTAAAATGACAACTTTTAAATCTATTTTTGAAAAATACAATTGGGATGAAATTCAATCCAAAATATATGCTAGCACGGCAAAGCAAGTCGAGCAAGCACTTGCCAAAACCAAGCGCAATTTGGATGACTTTTTGGTTCTGATTTCTCCTGCTGCTCAGCCTTATTTGGAGCAAATGGCGCAAGAATGTCACGAATTAACCAAAAAGCGTTTTGGAAGAACCATCCAAATGTACGCGCCTCTGTACTTGAGTAATGAATGCCAGAACATTTGTACTTATTGCGGTTTTAGTTTGGATAACAAAATCAAACGCAAAACTTTGATGGATTCAGAAATCAAACAAGAAGTCCAAGCTTTGAAAACCCTAGGATTTGACCATGTATTGTTAGTTACAGGTGAAGCGAATTACACCGTAAACATCAATTATTTCCTGAATGCTATTGATGTTATCAAAAAAGACTTCTCGACCATTTCTGTAGAAGTGCAACCGCTGTCGCAAGAAGAATACGAACGATTGCATGAAGCAGGCGTTTACTCCGTTTTGGTATATCAAGAAACGTATCATCAGGAGGTGTATAAAAAGTATCATACCAAAGGAAAGAAATCTAATTTTGATTTCCGATTAGACACACCAGATCGCATTGGGAAAGCGGGGATTCACAAAATAGGTTTAGGTGTTTTATTGGGATTAGAAGATTGGCGCACGGATAGTTTTTTCAACGCCTTGCATTTGGACTATTTACAGAAAACGTATTGGCGCACAAAATATTCAGTTTCTTTTCCGCGATTGCGACCTGCAGAAGGAACCGTTCCTCCCAACTTTATTATGGATGACAAAGATTTAACACAACTCATTTGCGCTTATCGATTATGGAACGAAGATTTGGAAATTTCTATTTCGACTCGTGAGAATGAAAAGTTTCGCAATAATATTATCCCGATTGGAACTACGAGTATGAGTGCGGGCTCTAAAACAAATCCGGGCGGTTACGTAGTGGACCCACAATCATTGGAACAATTTGAGATTAGCGATGAGCGTTCTGTCGCTGAAATAGCTGAAATGATTACTCAAAGAGGCTATGAACCGGTTTGGAAGGATTGGGACAGAAGTTATAAAATGATTTAAGATTTTTGATTAACGATTTTTGATTGCAGATGGTTCGACTTTGGCAAAATTGACGTTTCTACCCAAAAATTGTTTCGACAAGCTTAGCTTAAGAAATAGTTCAATTGTATTTCAAAAAAAGGTTTGAGGCAAGAGCTTTAAATGATTTAAGATTTTTGATTAACTATTTTTTTTGATTGCAGATGGTTCGACTTTGGCAAAATTGACGTTTCTACCCAAAAATTGTTTCGACAAGCTTAGCTTAACAAATAGTTCAATTGTATTTCAAAAAAAGGTTTGAGACAAGAGCTTTAAATGATTTAAGATTTTTGATTAACGATTTTTGATTGCAGATGGTTCGACTTTGGCAAAATTGACGTTTCTACCCAAAAATTGTTTCGACAAGCTTAGCTTAACAAATAGTTCAATTGTATTTCAAAAAAAGGTTTGAGACAAGAGCTTTAAATGATTTTTGATTGATGATTAACGTCCCGAAGCTTCGGGATTGATTGCAGATTTACCACTAATTACTATTCACTTTTCACTCAAATAAAAATGAGCGTTATACAAGATTTTTTACGATACAACCGACAGGTTATTTTACCCGAAATAGGTGACGAGGGACAGGTAAAACTTAAACAAGCCAAAGTACTTGTGATTGGCGCTGGTGGTTTGGGCTGTCCGATTTTGCAATATATAGCTACGGCAGGTGTAGGAACCATTGGCATAGTAGATTTTGACAGGATCGAAATTCATAATCTTCACAGACAAATTCTTTATACTGAAGATCAAGTAGGTCTACCTAAAGCTACTACTGCAAAAGCTACTGTCAAGAAACTAAATCCGTTGATTGAAGTTTTGGCTTTTGAAGAGAAATTAACTATTGAAAATGCGGCTCGAATCATTAGTCAATTTGATATTGTAGTGGATGGTTCGGATAATTTCGGAACACGCTATTTAGTGAATGATACTTGTGTCGAATTGGGCAAAACATTGGTTTACGGTAGTATCCTCGGTTTTGAAGGACAACTTGCGGTTTTTAACCATCAAGGGAGTAAAAATTTACGTGATTTGTTTCCGGAACCTCCAAACCCTAAAGATGTTCCTAATTGTAGTTTTAACGGCGTACTAGGTACGTTGCCTGGGATGATTGGTACGATGATGGCGCACGAAACCTTGAAATTAATAATTGGACTGCCGACTTTGAGGAATGAATTGGTTTTGTACAAGACTTTGGAATGGGGATTTGTGAAATTAACTTTTTAGTTTTTCTGGAACATTGATTGGAGAAAACCTCAACTATATTGTAGTAGGCACATAAAAAACTCCTGGCCGATTTGACCAGGAGTCTGTACAAAGATTGGAGATTACTGAAAATTTATTTTATTAATTTTTTGACATACTCATTGCCCTCTTTATCGCTTATTTTTAAGATATAAACACCTTTAGATATTAAAGCATCCGAGGAAATATCTATATTTTTACTCTTTGATGTCCCTGAAGTAACCACACGACCGTTAATATCTGTAATCACATATGAGAAATAACTATTAAAGTATCCTACTTCTATACTTATTTTACTAGCTCCAATTGGATTAGGATGCACATTAACGTTAGCATTCAATTTATTATTTTGAACAGATAAAGGAGCATCTGTAATATTAGCATAACTAATCTTTTGATCAATATTAGTTGCAAAACTACCGCCTATTGGACGTATTGCTGTAACAAATTTATAATTTGTTCCGACAGGAAGCTGAGTAGCTACAGTTACATTTACGGTGGCGGTTTTATTTACACCTGCAACAACGGTTAATTTACTCTCCATAATATGTACGTTACTAGGAGATTTTATAGCTACATTAATCTCTCTTGATTCTGTAGCAGTATAAATCACCTTAAATGAATAAGTATTTGATTGATTGCTAAAAGAAACTGGAAAATTATCAAAAGCAATCACTTCACTAACAGTAGGCGGATCTACTGTTGCTCCTTTACAAGCAAACTCTAATTTGGTCCACCTACCTCTAGAGAACGCTGTTGTAGTACCCTCAGGAACTTTTCCATTAGTATTAGAATTGAATTCTACTTGAATCTCGTCTCCGTTGTTAACTACCACATCTTGCCATGTTTTAGTTGTAGGAGTATAATCAACTGTAGTCTCGGGATTTTGATATGTTCCAACATATACACCTCCAACTTTTAGTTTATAACTTGACTCCCCATCTAATTCCGCTAAAGTTGTTAAAGTGATATTATAAGTACCATTTTTACCTGAAAATATCTGTTTAACAGCTGCAAAAACGTCTTTGTGTTGCGCTGCATTGATTGCCATCGCACCTCTAGCGGCGTCAACATATCCTTGTACAAAACCAGAAACTTGTGTTACTGGAAAATCAACAGCATTTAAAGTTACATTCGTACAATCTGTTGTTGGAGCACTACAATCAACTCCAATTCTTGCCGATTCAGGAGTATTGACATTTTTAGCATCATTAAATTTATCATCTTTAAATAACATTAGTCTGTCAACACAGTGTCCTGTGGATCTTCCTGCATATTGAATTGTATACTCACCCGCAGTAGGGAAATCAGCCCACAAACTCAATCCATTGACATTTCCACTTTCACCATAACATTCAAAAACAAAATCAGATTTTTGTATCCACACTTTCGTAGGGTTAACTAAATTATATTCAACCCCAGTTTTTATCCCATAAAACCTGACATTGTTTCCCTTAATCAATAGCCATGCATCATTTCCTGCATCTGATGTCGCCGCTTGAGGATCTCTAACGTTTCTCCATAAAAACCTATACGTTCCAGGATTGTTTATTTTAATTTTATAGGTTAGCGTATTTCCAGTCGAACTAGTATTAAAATTATTAGGACCAGAATATCGTAGATAACCTGCTCCTGTAGGAGATGTAACACCTACGTCTCCCGTTTCTAGAGTAAACTTAGCAGCTGCATATCCCGTAGCACTTTCGGCCTCTATAACTAAGAGTCCATTTTGTTCTTCAAAAGGACATCCAGCATCTGGTTCAACAATCACAGGTGCTTCAACCACAGTTATTGTTGCCGATTTAGCAAAATTTCCATCCTGAGTCGTTGCAGTAATTGTAGCTTGACCTATACCAATACCTTTGATAATACCAGTAGTGCTAACAGTTGCTACACTTGGATTACTTGTCGTCCAAGTTAAAGTTTTATTTGTAGCGTTTGTAGGTGTAAAAGTAGTAATAAGACTTATTTCATCATTAACATATAATGAATTTGCGGGTTGGCTTAAACTTAATCCTGTTACACTAATATTTTGTCCGTCATTTCTAGTAATCAAGGCTACCCAGTCAGAAGTTAAATTATCCGGAGCAGCTCCAATACTCAAATTTGCACCTCCATTTAGAGAGGTCACCGTACCATTTCTTAATGAACCACCGTTTCTAGGATCAAACCATTTAACAGTATATATTCCTGTTTGCCCTGTTAAATTTAGGTTGGTAGTACCTCCCTTTTCTAAGTAAACAACATAAGTTTTTCCTGCTTCAGACAAGCATCTATTAAGGTTACCACTTGTTAAAGCATCTGTATTTTGCATTTTCCAATATTGAAGTCCATTCCCTTCAAAAAATTGTAAAATAGCAATTTTAGTCCATTGGAACAAAGTATTGAACCTGTTAAAATTTTCAGTTTTAAAATCTCCTTCAGATCCACCATACCACATTACACCTGCACCACCGGCAATTAATCCTTTCCAAAGAATTTTCGTTCTAGCTTCTGGAGCTACTTGATCGTTATTTATATCAGTAGAAGTAAACATACCTGTTGAGCCAGGATTTTGTTCGTCACTTGCAACTACCCATGGAGTACCCGCTAGTTTCGATTTTTCAATCCATGTTTTAATACCCGACTTACCATCATAAGCATCATCATATCCTGTAGTTTTTGCACTTTGAATAGAAGCACCTGTAATTCGTGCATTATTAGCTAATAAGTAATTGTAATGTATCTCATGCTTACCAGGATAGGTATGAAACACTCTATGATTTTGCCAAGGATCAATATCTGCTAGCCAATTGATTCGATCTATTGCTTTTGAAGCATCAGTCTCAACACTACCTCCAAACTCTTCAGAAATATTCCATTCTAAACCTAAATGATGACCAAACCTAGCAACCATTTCTCTATAGAAAATCTTAAGTTGATTAGCATCTAAAGCATTCCAATTTTCTGCTTCAGCCAATTTTAAATGTACGACCAAACCATTCTTTTCTGCATGATCTAAAATAATTTCCCATTGTTCTAATTTAGAAACATCATATTTATATTTTTCATTAGTTAGAGTCCAAGCAAATACGTTTTTATCATCTCCTCCAAAAAGAGACATAGACATAGAATTCATTAGTTGCTTTCTAAGATAATTGATAGCCCCTATTAAGTTTTTACCTTTATTACTTTTCCAAGTAGGGTCTCCAACTTCCCAATCAGCAGCATGAGGAGTAAAAGAGTGCTCCGTACAAAGTCCACAACTATTTTTATTTCCCTCATGGTCAAAATCGTTATAATCAAATAGATTTTCAGGAGAATCTGGACCAAATTTCAAAAAATGCTCACCCGTTTCCGACCATTTCAAATAACGACGTTCGTCAATATCTCCACTTATTTGATATTTCAATCGGCCTTTGGCTCGTAAATCTGGTAAAGCTACATTTGACGCTACGACAACTCCAACAGTACCTGCAATATCATAAGTAGGATTTGGCAACTGATTCACTTCTTTCAAAGCAACATCAGTACCCGAGTAAAACAAAACCCTATAAGTCCAGTTCCCTATCCTATCTGGTCTTAAAAAAGCTTTGAATATTTTTCCACTAGTAGCACTTGTATTTGCAGCATCTCCATCGGCCGCAAAAAAACCAGGCACTCTAATATTGTTTCCTTGAGCATCAGTAAAGACAACATCCATACGGTTATCTTTAAAGTTTGAATCTGTTTCACTTATATCAGAGGGTAGCGTTAACGAAAGAGAAATTTTATCCCATTTTTTTAAAGAGGTTTCTCCTTGAACAGTCACTATTTGACTATAGCCCGAATAAGACGTAATCATCATCAGTATTGTTAACATCAACAAACGTGATATTTCCTTAATTTCTTCTCCTAAACTAGGAGTAGTTACATTTAGTCCATAAGTACACTGTCTACTTATTAAAAAATGTTTCTTAAATAATTTTCTTTTCATTTTTTGGTTTTTTTGGTTAATAAAACAACTGGTTATGCATTATCGCTAAATTAAATATTTGAGGATATTTTTTTGTCATATATGTCTTAAAGACTAAAACATATGGTTTTCAGTATTTTAAATTTATTTATTTTTAGTTTGCAAAGGATGGACTACAATGAGATACTGACTTGCTTAAATTTTATTGTAAAATCATTTTTAATAAATTTTCAATTTCCTGCTTTGCTCACATTTAAGGTGAAGATTATTGCAAACACAGAATTGAGAACTATAGCGGTATCTTTTTGGGTGGCCAATGCCAGAAAGGGATTCAATACAAATTGGATATTAGAACACAGGCAGGAAGCATAATAGAAATCAAAAAACTCAAAAGAAAACCTTAACATCAATGATATACTGCCCCAGATGGCAGTGAAAAGCCCGGACTGAAAAAACCTATTTTTTCTAGGAATAAAAGAGCGACCGGCAGGAAGCTCCTTTTATGACTTTAGAAAAAAAGGTTTTTGAAGGAGGACTTGTAACGGACAGCTGGATTGGGCACTAAATAAAACTAAGACACGAATTTCTCGAATTGGTACGAAATTTAAATAATTTCTCGAATTTTTTTATGAGTGTAGTTTCTAATAGACACTTAAAAAGTTTATACTTCTTTTCGAAGAATCTTCATAAAATCATCTCTTTCTATTTCGCGGCAACCTAGACTTTCGAGGTGAGGGTTGTAGACTTGGCAATCTAGGAGTTGGTAGTTTTTGTCTTTTAGATGATTGACGAGGCTGACAAAAGCGACCTTGGAAGCGTTGGATACTTTGGAGAACATGCTTTCGCCACAGAAAATGTGTCCCATATCTACGCCATACAAACCGCCTACAAGTTCATCATTTTGCCAAACCTCAACAGATTGCGCGATGCCTAATTCGTGTAAATTGCAGTAGGCATCGATCATGTTGTTGGTAATCCAAGTACCGTTTTGTCCGTCACGTTTGATGTGTTGGCAATTGGAAATTACCCCACGAAAATCTTTATTAAAAGTTACTTTGAAAATATCCCGATTGAGGATGTTGCGCATGCTTTTGGATACTTTGAGTTCGTCAAGGAACAAGACCATGCGAGGGTTTGGCGACCACCAAAGAATGGGGTCATCCTCCTCGAACCATGGGAATATGCCACTGCTATAGGCTAACTGCAATCTTTCGGGCGACAAATCACCTCCTATAGCTAAGATCCCATCATAATTAGCTTCGGAAACCGGTGGAAAAAACAACTCTTGGGACAAATAAACCATAACTTTGACAACTAAATAAAATGATACGCTTACTTTTACAAAACTAATGGATTGAAATGGATTATGCCACTATCTATAGATTTGAATTAGACATTTAATAGTTAAACCATTAAGAAATCAAGAAGCATTATGTCTTAATTTCTTAATGGTTTTCATAAATTTGAATAGCAATTTTGACTTCTGTAATATGAAAAATTATTTTTTTGTTGTTTTAATTTTGATGAGCAACTTGATACATTGCCAGTCGCTGGACAGTTTATCAACTACTAAGAAAATCAGCTACACACCATTCTATGTTTCAGCGGGATTAGTCACTACCGGGGCATTATTACTAAATACTACAATTAATCAGGATATTCAAAATAAAGCCGACTCACGGTTTGGACCTAACTTTCATACGCAACTTGATAATGTGACGGTTTTTGTCCCGATGGCACAAATTTATGCGGGGAAACTATTGGGTTTTGAACCAAAAAATAATAGTAAACACCAAACGATTTCAATTATTACGGCCAATGTTTTGACTTATGTTTTAGTTACTGGATTAAAAAATACGGTTAAAGCCAACCGTCCTGATGACTCAGATCAATTGAGTTTTCCTTCGGGGCATTCTGCAATTGCTTTTACAAATGCCGCTCTTTTGTTCCAAGAGTATAAAGATTCAAGTATTTGGTATGCGAGTAGTGGCTTTCTATTTGCTACGGCTACAGGTATGTTACGAATTGCCAACAACAAACATTATGCTTCGGATGTTTTGGCAGGAGCAGGAATTGGTTTAGCAACAGGATTCTTGGTTTCCTACTACAATCCTTTACAAAACCTTCATTTTGGAAAAAAGAATAAAGGAACAGCTTTGATTTATCCGCAATTTGGGAATCAAATTGGGATTGGCGCTATCATTCGACCTAACTTTTAGACACAAAAAAAGCCTTGAAAAAATCAAGGCTCATTTTCTATTTTTCGTTTTTAATTAAAACGGTAAATCGTCAGCTTCTTCTTCGTTTAAGTTAGTTGCTGGAGTAAAAACTGGAGCTGCTGGTGCCGCTGGAGCTTGAGCATTTGGAGCTTCTGCACCTGCTTTTTCAATTCTCCATCCTTGGATACTGTTAAAATATCTAGTTTCTCCTTGTGGGTTAACCCATTCTCTACCTCTTAAATTGATAGAAACTTTTACTGATTCTCCTACTCCGTAATTGTTTAATAAATCACATTTATCTTGAGTAAACTCAACTAATATATGTTGAGGATATTGTTCTTCAGTAGTAACAACTAATTCTCTTTTCTTGAATGCCGCACTTACTTGTTGCTCTGGATTAATCACTTTAACTCTACCAATAACTTCCATCTTCTCTATATTTAATTTTTGTTTATATTCGATTGTTGACTAGAATATTTTTGCTTTAGACAAAAAAATCCCTGAACGGGAAACTTCTATTTGACAAATATACTAACTTCTTTAGACGCACACAAAATAAGCCTTAATCTAAATTGAAAAAATTATCAACAATTGCAAACTATTTTATTTTCAGTTGGTTAAAATAAAAAAGCGCATTCGAAACTAATTCCAAATGCGCTTTTAAAATATAATCTAGATTGATCTAGAATTCTTTTTTACCAAATTCACTATCGATAAATTTAGCTTTGTTTTTTGATTTATTAAAGGTGTATGATAAATTCAAGAGAACCATATCTACCTCATATACATAATTGGTTGTGGTATAATATTCCCCCGGATTGTAGGTTGTAATACGTTGTTCGTTGGTATTCAACAATCCCATATCTATATTTTGCCATTGCAAAGTCGCTACCAATTGATTGTCTAAGAATGTTTTTCTCAAAGTTAAATTTGGCGAATAAAAACGAGAATCTTCTCCTTGTGCCGTAATTTTTTCAGATAAATAATTCAACGTAAACTGCATAGAAGTTGTACTTGAAAAGTTATAAGTACTGTTGGCATTTATAGAATACTGAATCGCATTAGAATTGATTCTTTTTCCGTCGTAACTTCCATCAATATTGAAGTTATATACGTTCGCCCCTATAAAGTTCGTCCATTTAGTTGTTGGTTTGAATTGTGTTCCAACTTCCAGTCCTATCGTTTTTCCTCTACCTACATTGGTATAGATTCTATCCAAAATAGTATCGTTCAAGACACCAGCAGTTGTATAAGAAAGTGTATTGACACGATTAATCAAGTTTTGAACATCTCTATAGTAAGCCGTTGCAAAAACCGAATTTCCGCTTTTGAAATTTTTACTAATTCCCAATTCGATTAAATCGGTAAACTCAGGACGAAGATTTTTATCTCCTTGTTCAAAAGTCTCAGAGTGCTCTCTTTCTTTAAATGGATTCATCTTGTACGTTGGCGCACGATCGACTCTTTTGCTGTAAGCCGCTTTCACTTTTACATTATTATCCATGGTGTATTGAGCCGAAGCTGATGGAAACAATTTCACATAATCATACTCTAGGTTTTCTGCTGCTGTATTGAATCCTTTTAGATAAAAATCACGATTCATAGATTCTAATCTTAACCCTGCAGCATACTCCCATTTCTCTTTAGCTCCGTTCAATTGCAAATATCCAGAATGTATCAAACGATCAAGGTTTACAACACTGGTAAACTCTGGAACAATTTCGAATACTCCAGAAGTAAGATTACGTCTTTCGTAAATAAAATTACCGTTGTGTTTTAGTTTTCTAAATTGGTAACCCGCTTCTAGTTTTCCAAAAGAAAAAGGTTTGAATTCATAATCCAATTGGGCTCTGCTTCCGTATAAAGGATTGTCATTGGTATTGTATTCGTCTTGATATACGATTGAAGGATCTGTATATCCTAAGTTCAAATTGGTCGTTGGACCACCCAACAAAGTATATTCATATAAAACCGAAGCAGTTAATTTTGATTTATCTAAAAATTTATGAGAATAATCAAAACTTCCTAAAGCGAAATCACCGTCACGAATTCTCAAATTTTCATTGTAATAATCGAAAGTTTTAAGAACAGCTCCAGTAGTCAAATCGGTTCTTTTATTGTTGTAATAAATATCGGCTTGTCTGTCATTTTTACGTTTTCCTGCATAGAAACCTACAGAGAAATTATCCGCTGTATTTGGTGTATAATCAACCGTAAAACGTCCGCTGTAGTTTAACTCATTGGTACTACGTTCTCCGTCTGAAGGAAATTCGGTTTTATAATTCTCGGTTACGTTATTGGTAAAAACGTACCCTTCTCTACGACCTTGAATATCGTTTCTTCCAAAACTACCACCCAATGAAACATCCCATTTATCTTTTTTGAAATTATAGGTTCCGTCAATTCCGTAACGTTGTGCATTTTCTTTATTGTCGTAATTTTCTATAGAAGGGAATCCACCTTTTACGTTAATTTGCGCATAAGAACCATCGGTAGCTCCTTTTTTGGTGATAATATTCAAAATACCTGCTTTCCCATCTGGATCATATTTAGCAGATGGAGCAGTCACTACTTCTACTCTATCAATTGCATTGGCTGGCAACTGACCCAAAATAGTCGAAATACTTCCTTGTGTAGGCTTACCATTTAACAAAACCATAAAACCAGTAGTTCCTCTTACACTAATGTCGCCCTGACTGTCGATAGCAATAGAAGGTAAATTTTTCAACACATCAGTTGCGGTACCACCTTGACTATTCTGAAAAGACTTTGCATCATAAACTTGACGGTCAATCTTGCTTACAACAGTACTTTTTTCAGATTTAATAACTACATTACTAAGTTGATTTTCTCCCGAAATCAAAGAAACAACACCAACATTTAATGATTTATTTTTATTATTAATCAGAATATCATTGAAAGTCTTTTTTTGGAAACCTATAAAAGAAACTTCTAGGTAGTAATTTCCGTTCTTCAAATTTCCAATTTTAAATGTACCGTCATTATTGGAAACAACACCTGCAACTACCGTCTTATTTTGCGTTGAGAACAAAGTGGCTGTAGCATATTCTAACGGAAAATCTCCGTCAACGACCTTTCCTGAGACCTGACCAAAAACAGCAGCTGTTACTAGAAACGCAAGGAATGTAACAAATTGATTTAATTTCATTATAATTTTTTTTTGAATGCCAAAAATACTGTAATTAATACAATAACCTTGGTACATATGGTGATTTTAAGGTATATAAATGTGTTTTTATTAAATAATTGATGCTTGCTTGAAAACAAGTGGTGTAATCTCAGTATGTCTCTTAAAATATTTCACAAAATGAGATACATCCTTAAAATCAAGACTATAACCTATTTCAGATATTGTTCGATCAGTGTAAACCAATTGCCTTTTGGCCTCTTGAACGATATGCGCACTAATCACTTGAGAGGCCGTTTTAGAAAAACTCTTTTTACAAATAGCATTCAACTGTTGCGTATTAATACTCAACAAATCTGCATAAAAAGAGACGTCATTTCGTAATTCCTGTTTCAACAATTCTTCAAAATGTATCGTTTTATCTGTATTATCTAAACGTTCTGTACGATTAGAATACCCAATAATTTTAGCAAACAAAGCTTTTAACCCACCTTCTATAACTTCCTTTTGAATTGAAGTTTGTTTCATTTCAAGACACAATACCTGAAACAACTTATCAATCGATTCATCATACTGAAGCGTAATCATTTGTTCTTTCTTCAACCTATATAATTGTTGGTTGATATGTTTATCAATTATCTTCTCCAAAAAATCCTCTTTTACAATTATGACAAAACCTTCTGGAATACTATCAATTTCCCAATGATGCACTTCGTTATTATTGACTACAAATACCACTGGAGGTTTTATTTCATAAGCGATGGAATCCATATAATGAAAACCTGAACCCGCTTTAAAATAAACTAATTCAATATATTTATTATGACGATGGGGCTTTGTGTACCTTTTATTAACATCAAAAGGTTCAATTTTGACATCTGTTACATTTGGAATTTTAGTATAAACAGCAATAGATTCTTTCATTAATATTTTTTCAGCACTTTATTTTAAAATTATGAATAACCGGACTACGGCTAATAAACAGAATGCTATTATTTTGGGCGTGACCCTTCGTAAAGACTACGGGTCGGGCTATTCATTTCAATCTTGTGGAGGCATAAATCACAGCCTCCACAAGGATTTTCACTCCTGTCCCTCACGCAATATCGTCCGATTATAACACAAAAACAACATTCCAAGGTTCCTTATGACCCTAATGACGCAAAAAGGTTTAAAGCAATACCCACAAAATATAGTTCCAAAGTATATTTTACTATATTTATACCTTTAAATTTCATGTATGCAGTTTTCTGAAAAAAGGAATACAACTCGCTGGGTTATCATCTTCATCTCATTTTTGATTGTCTCCTTAATCCTTTGGAACACTTATACCTTTTTTCAAATTTTCAAAAATGAGGAAAGACTTAAAATGAACCTCTGGGCCAATGCTCAAAAAACATTAATTAATGCCGATGAAAATACAGATGTTGACTTGCCTCTTGAAATCCTGAGCAATAATTCCTCTATCCCCATTATACTTACAGAAGGAAGCACAATCATCAATACCATTAACATAGATGAAAGTTTAGGACTTAACAGCCCCTCGACACATAAAATCCTAGACCGATTAAAAAAAGAAAATGACCCCATTGTGATTGAATATGTTCCTGGACAATTTCAAAAATTATACTATGGCAATTCGGCATTACTGAATAATCTAAAATACTATCCTATTGCCTTATTACTCATCATCTTTTTGTTTGGTTTATTGGTCTACAACTTTTACAAAAGTACCAAGTCGGCTACCCAAAACAAACTTTGGGCAGGAATGGCCAAAGAAACGGCACATCAAATAGGAACTCCTTTATCTTCATTAATAGGTTGGGTCGAAATCCTAAAAGCCGATGAAGTAGATGAAAGCATAACACTAGAGATCGAAAAAGACATTCAACGCTTGCAAACTATAACGGAACGTTTTTCAAAAATCGGCTCTGTTCCATTGTTAGAAACAAAAAATATTATTGAAGAAACTTTTCAAGCTTACACTTATTTGCAATCTCGCTTTTCTAAACAGATTGAATTTCATTTTGAAGCTCCGGACAAAGAAGTTTTCATACCTATCAACCCCACTTTACATGGCTGGACGATTGAAAACTTAGTCAAAAATGCTATTGATGCTATGAAAGGAAAAGGAAAATTAGTTTTGAAAATTGAAGAAGACAAAGGGATTTTAAAAATAAATGTATCGGATACAGGCAGTGGAATACATAAAAACCAATTTCAAACAATTTTTGAAACTGGATTTACCACCAAAAAAAGAGGCTGGGGACTTGGTTTATCATTAACCAAAAGAATTGTAGAAGAATACCACAAAGGAAAAATAAAAGTATTAAAATCTGAAATTGGAATTGGAACTACGATTCAAATTAGCTTTAAAATGAATGCTTAATTCAGTAAAACCCCTATAACTTCCTATTTTAGTAAATCTTAATTTTCACAAGTTTCTAATCTAATTTAAAGATTAACTTTAAATCAAAAGCCACTAAAATAGTTTACAAATTCGACTGAATTGCAATGGCTAAACTTTCAAATTCTTCTTTGGTCATTTTTACTTTCGACAAAAAACGCATTTCATCCATACCGTTTATCGGAATCAAATGAACATGCGCATGAGGAACTTCAAGCCCAATGACAGACAAGCCTACTCTATTACAAAGAACTGTTTTTTCGATTGCTATGGCTACTTTTCTAGAAAAACGCATCAAGCCTATATAGTGTTCTTCATCCAAATCAAAAATCTTGTCCACTTCAACCTTAGGAACACAAAGCGTATGTCCTTTAGCATTAGGATTAACATCCAGGAAAGCTAAATAATTATCATCTTCGGCTACTTTATAACAAGGAATCTCTCCTTTTATAATTTTTGAAAAGATACTAGACATTATAGAATTGTTTAATCGGTTAATTGATTAATCGGTTAAACAATTAACCGATTAAACTTATTATGCTCTTGAAATTTCTAATATTTCAAATTTCAAAGCTCCACTAGGCACAGTGATTTCAGCAATATCTCCTACTGATTTTCCTAATAAACCTTTTCCAATAGGAGAGGTGACAGATATTTTCCCAGTTTTCAAATCGGCTTCACTTTCGGCTACTAGTGTGTAATTCATTTCCATTCCGTTTGCTTGATTTTTGATTTTCACTATCGATAAAACCAAAACTTTGGAAAGATCTAAATGTGTTTCATCAATCAAACGAGCATTAGAATGAACATCTTCCAGTTTAGCAATACGCATTTCAAGCATACCTTGTGCTTCTTTGGCTGCATCATATTCTGCATTTTCAGACAAATCGCCTTTATCTCTTGCTTCAGCAATATCAGCAGATGCTTTTGGACGCATCACCGACTTCAAGTAATCTAACTCTTCTCTTAATTTTTTTAATCCTTCTGCTGTATAATAAGATATTGCACTCATAGTTATGTCGTTTATATAAATAGAAAAAATCCCATCAGGACGGGATTTCTTTCCACAAAGGTACTATTATTTTTGTTAGTCTAAAATTATATGTTAATCAGTATGAATTTCAAAGTTAAATAAATTAATTTTGTTTCACTAATTGTTTTAATTAATTTTAAATAATGAAAAAAATAATCTTTTTGTCACTTATTACTTTACTATTAACCAACTGTAGCTCCAACAGTATTAACAATAGCAACCCCTATATTCCCAATTATTCTTTCACTGTTTCTATCAATACTGACTTACCCACTTACAACAATTTAAAATTTGCCAGTAATGCCATTTATTACGGTGGCGTAGGAGCCAGAGGGATTTTTGTTTTCAATACTGGAAGTGGCTATAATGCTTTCGATGCAACTTGTCCGAACCAACAAATCAGCGCATGCTCTACCATGACCATCAAAGGCATTAATGTTATTTGCGCTTGCGATAGTGAAGAATATAGTTTATTTACAGGATTAAGCAGTTTAAAATACCCATTGAAGCAATATCGAGTAGAAGTAAACGGAAGTATTATAAGAGTTTATAATTAAAACCCAAAAAGCCTGAAATATAATTTTTTCAGGCTTTTTTTGGTTGACTATTGCAACTAAAATTTAAGAGTAATTCCTGCTAAGAAATTAATTCCTGCTTGAGGGTAATAATAAACATAACCTCCTCCATAATCTGCTCCGTTCGAAACATAATCTACATCAAAAATATTGTTTACCAATCCAGAAAAAACAATAGATTTAAATACCGATTTAGGACTAATTGTATATGAAAAATTAAAATCATTAATGAAATAAGATTCTAATTTTGACTCCTTTACATCATTATTCGACAAATATTGCTCCCCAACCATTTTGCTTAATAAAGTCAACTGCAGTTTTTTCAGTGGCAAGAAAGTAATATTATTTCCGGCTATAAAATTAGGAGAATAAGCAATATTAGTATCTCCTAAATTAACTACTGAAGTCCCGTTATCTTCATAATAATCTTTATTCTTATTGGCACTAATCGTAGCATTTGGACTAATCATCCAATTATCTTTGATCATTATTGTTGCATCCAATTCTAAACCTAAACGATAACTATCGCCACTATTCTTACGAATTGGGCTTCCCACATTGTCTAATTGCCCTGTTAACACCAACTGATCTTTGTATGCCATATAATATACATTAGCATTCAATTTCACATTCTTATCTGCATGTCTCCAACCCAATTCAAAATCATTTAATTTCTCAGGTATTGGATTTCCATTCTTATAATCACTTCTGTTAGGCTCTCGATTTGCTCTTGCATACGAAAAGTACAAAGCGTTTTGTTTATTAACCTCATACGTCAATCCTGCTTTTGGATTAAAGAAATTGAAATTATCATTTACAACTCCCGTTTCATTACTACTCGTTTTATAATGTACATTTCTTAATTGTAAATCTCCAAACAAACTCCATTGAGCATCCAATTGATAATTAGCTTTCGCAAAAATATTACCATCCGTTTTTACTGAATTACTTGAGTCATAAATATCTCCCGATTGACTATTTGATGGGTATTGAGCCCAAAGAATTTCATCAAAATGCCTACCGTCATATTTATTATAACCTCCACCAATTACAAAATCCATTTTATCCTTTTTATAATTAGCAGAAAATGTTGTTCCATAAAAGTCATTATTCAACCATTTTCTTCTGGTGTAATCCGTTGAAGTTATTGTATTACCATCAACTGTAATTGGGTTTAAACCTAAGAAAGAATATTGCGAATCCTCACTCCAATATATATTTGTATAAAACCAGTCGTCAACAAACTCTTCATAATATCCCTTTCCTTTAGTATAATGAAAAGCTAAATTCGTACTCCAATAATCAGAAACTTTCTCATTCCAATGCAATTGCACATGATCTTGATTATAATTATCTACTTGATTTTCATAATAACCTTGAAAATCTCCCGAATCGCTGTATTTTTCTCCTACTGAATTATAGGTTCTGTTTGTTACTAAAGTTGCAGCATCCACACCATTCCAAGACTGATAAGTGCGTTCGAACCCTCCAAAAACCAAGGCTTTGATTAAGGTAGTCTTAGCTACATAAGTACCTTGTAAGAAATATGATTTTAAATCAGAACTAGCTCTATCCACATATCCATCTGATTTTAAAGTTGACAAACGACCTGCAAGTTCAAAATGATCATTCATCAAACCTGTACTAAATTTCACAGTATGTTTGTGCGTATTGAAACTTCCGTAAGAATTGGAAATCTCACCGTTACTTGCTTTTGCATAATTATCGGTCAACATATTCAAACTTGCTCCGAAAGCTCCAGAACCATTTGTAGAAGTTCCTACACCACGCTGTAACTGCAAACTTTCTACAGAAGATGCGAAATCAGGCATATTTACCCAATACGTACCATGACTTTCAGAATCATTATATGGAATTCCGTTAATGGTAACATTCACACGTGTCGCATCGCTACCACGCACTCTAATTCCGGTATAACCTACACCATTTCCAGCATCAGTAGTAGTCACCACAGACGGCATATAATTCATCAAAATTGGAATATCTTGTCCTAAATTACGGGGAGCAATTTCTTTTTTATCTAAATTACTAAAACTAACAGGCGTCTTTTGAGTCGCACGAACTGCTGAAATCAACACTTCATCCAGTTGATTTACTTTAGTAGTGTCTTTTACTTGTGCAAAAGAGAAAAGAGAAAAGAAGAAAGAAGAAAGAAGGAAGAATAAAGAAATTGAAAGATTGCTCTGTTTTCGAGTCTTGGCGCTTGGCTCTTGGCTCTTTGTTTTAAAAATAGTTTTCATTCGTAAAGATTTCACGAATAAAAGGGGCAATTATCCAGTTGTTAATTGATTTTCCATTTTGATTGTTAACTACTAATGTAATTGATCAATCATTTTTTCCCTTGACAACATTACTCGTCCAGGTTCGTTGGGTATAATCTCAGCCTTGTTCTAAATAAAATCAGAATAAAGCACCCCTTTGAGACGGCGCAAAGGTAAAAAAAGAAACAGTTTAAAAATTCACTTTCTTAATTATTTCCCAATAAAAAAATATAAATCACTACACACCAAACAATTAAACATCTGGATTTCTTCTAGATTTCTTTATTTCTGATGTGTTTTTCTTATCTTTTATTCGCTTTCTAATGACTGATTTTGGAATTTTGGTTGCTTTTCGAATCTTTGGTATCACTAATCCTTGTTCGATTAAAGATAAAAAGCGCTTAATAACAATACTTTTATTTTTTAATTGTGAGCGATCTTCATCGCACTGCAACATCAAAATATTCTCTGAAGTTAATCTCGAACGCAGTTTAGATTCTAAAACTAATTTCTCTGATTCGGAAAGCACTTGCGAATTATTCAAATCGAAAGTCAAAATAACTTTTGAAGAAACTTTATTCACATTTTGCCCACCTGCTCCGCTACTCCTTACTGCTTTGAATTTTAATTCTAATATTAATTTTTGAATTTCCACAGTCTATGATCTTTGATGAGCGGGTTTCAACAAATCATTTACTGTTTTCACAGGATTAAAAGTAACCAATGGTACCTGCACAAAAATTGTCAACCACTCGGCCATAGCTCCGTTCCATAAACCAGGTAGCTCATACGCTTTGATAGTAGTTCCCGAAATATTCTTTTCAACAATAAAACCACTATTATTATCTACAAATTTCATCAAATCAAACTTTTCTCCTTTGAAATTTTTAATACCACAAACTAAATCTACTGGATTAAAATGAGTGGATTCTTGTAAAATCTTAAGCTGTTTTGGATTATTTAAATCCACTTGATTAGACTCAACAATTTGTAACGAAATTTCTTTTTTATCATTTATCACCCAGAAAGGACCTCCTCCAGGCTCACCTTCATTTTTCACCATTCCGCAAACACGAATCGGTTTATTTAAGGCTTTTTGGATTGTCTTTATTTTATCTTCAAAAGAAAAAACACTAAAACCAAACTCCATATCAGTATTTAATTTCTTCTTAATAAAATGTACAACCTCTTGAACTTGATCTTCTTTTAAGGTTGCTTTTTCTATTTGCTTTAAATATTCAAATATCTGCTGTTGAATATTTAACAATACTCCAGCCAAGCCTTTTTTGTACAAAGCCACATTTTCATTATTATGCAAAATGACATTATCAATATTTTTAACAAAAATAATATCTGCGTCAAATTGATTTAAGTTTTCAATCAATGCACCATGTCCACCAGGTCTAAACACCAAAGTTCCATCAGCGTTTCTGAATGGATTTTCAAACATATCCACTGCAATCGAATCTGTGCTCTTATTTTGATAAGAATAGCTTACTGCTACGGCTGTTTGAGTTTCTTTTTCAACGGAATGTTTCACTTTATTAATAATCCACTCAAATTGAGACTGGTGCGCTTCAGAAACGGTGAAATGTAAATTAGAAATCCCGTCCACACTCGAATAATATCCACATTCATACAAATGCTCTTCAATAGGAGTGGCAATATTATTTAGATAAACGTGAAAAGGCAAAATCCCTTTAGGTTTATTAGCAAAATCAAAATAATCAGGGGATAGTAATATTTTTATAAAATAATAATTTTTATAATCCCTAGACAAAGAATCAAAGTTAGGATAGACTTCTTTAAGTTTAGTATACACTTCCTCAAAAAAGGGAAGCTTATCCATTCCAACAATGAAAATGGTTAAATCTTTAGCTTTCTTTCGATTAATATATGCGTTAATAGAATCTTTCTCAATATCAAACTCTTTCAAAAAGGCATTTAAAAACTTAAACATTCTTGTTGCTGCCCCAGAAGCAGGAACAAACTTCAATAATTTCAAATTGGTTTTATTAGCATCAAAAAACAAAGCACGGTTCTCAAAATCATTTTCAGACAAATTAAGAATACCATTATCCAATGTAGCTGCAGCAATTAGATTTGTTTTAGCAATTCCATTCTTCAAAAAATACACCTGTTTTTTGATATTATCTATTGAAATACCATGTGATACAATTTGCTTATTATCTGAAACCGAAAAACCTAAACCAACTCCTTTTTCTTCCAATTCTTGATTATTTATAGTTCTTATCATTATTACATATTACAATGTTAGCAACCTAATTTCAAATTACATTATTTAAATACATGCGCCAAATTTAACATTTTTTAACTAAATCGTTTGTGTAATTGCTATTGTATTTTTCGATTTTAAAATTCGGTACCATTCTCGATAGGCACTAATGGCTAAAAATGTAAAAATAAAATATTGTAAAGCTAACATTCCTAAACCTCTGTAACCATAGAGTGGAGTGGCTATTGCATCACCTATTATCCATAATGTCCAATTTTCAATTTTCTTATTTGCCATATACCACATCCCTGTAAAAAATAATCCAGCGGTAAAAATATCTACATAATTATCCCAAAGAATGGTATAATCAAAAAGGATGTAAACACCATAGACAACAATAACTGTGAGTATAAATAGAAAAACGCCAATCATTTTCTCTTTTGAGTTAGTTCTCGTTATCGGCAAAGTAGTGTCATCATCTCCTTTGACTGACCATTTATACCAACCATAAATACTCATGACACTAAAATAAGCATTGATCAACATGTCCCCTAAATAGCCCGCAAGAAAGAGCAAATACATAGTAATCACTGTTGCAATCAACCCAATTGGATAAAGCAATATATTTTCTTTTTTTGCTAATAGCACGCTCCAAATTCCGCATACAAAAGCGATAAATTCGAGAATTATATGACTAATAGGCGTCTCTTGATAAGCGTTTAAAAAAAAGTCTAACATTATAAAAATTTAAAGATTTTCAAAGGCATGACCCTTTTCAAAAAAATGAGTATCATTTTCAAAAGCAGTTCCAATCACCACTAGATCAGCTCCTGCATCGTACATTTTATTTATTTCTAACAATGAAATAATTCCGCCTCCCACAATTAATGGAATTTCAAGATTACCTGACACTAACTGAATCATTTCTTGAGGAACAGATTGTTGCGCTCCACTTCCTGCTTCAAGATAAATCAAATGATTCCCTAACATTTCGCCTGCTTGTGCCGTTGCTAGTACTAAATCATTGTTATTGCGATTCAATGGTTTGGTTTGGCTCACTGTTTCGACCGCCGTAGTTGTACCGCTTTCAATTAAGATATAGCCCGTTGGAATGATTTCAAGTTGAGTTTGTTTCAAAAGTGGAGCCGCTTTGACTTGGTGTTCAATCAAAAAATCAGGATTCCTACCTGAAAGCAATGAGAGAAATAAAATCCCATCAGCTTCGTTAGATATTTGCGAAGGATTTCCAGGGAACAAGACTATTGGCAGACTTATTTTTTGTTTTAATAGAACAATCAATTCATCGATTCTTGTGGAAGTTACAAGGCTTCCGCCAATAAAAATATGGGTAGCAGGTGATTGATTAATTTTATCAGACAAAGACCCCAAAGTTTCCCAAACAATTTTGTCTGGGTCTAATAGAATTGCTAATAATTTCTTTTTATTAGCTTTACATACTAGAATTTCTTGGTATATCTTGTTGTTTTTTTGCATCAGGCTGTAAAAGTAACGGTTTTTTCTTAACTATTTTAGTACAATACTCAAGAGATAACAGCTTAAACCGTTTCTTCAAGACATGATTAAAATCATAAAGAAAAGATTTTTATAAAACTATATTTGCATAAACCCGTACTTCCCGCAGTACTATCATTAAATACACTATCATGAACAAAATGCAAAAAGACATTACCAACAGAGAAGACATCTCTTTATTAGTTCATACGTTTTATGATAAGATAAGAGCAGATGAAGAAATTAGTTTTTATTTTAACGAAATGATTCAAGATTGGGAAGAGCATCTGGAAAAATTGACTGATTTTTGGGAAATGAACCTCTTTGGTGGTAAAAAATATAAAGGTGATCCTTTGCAAGCTCATGTAAAAGTGGACACTCATTTTGGCGCGAAAATTGGCCCTAATGAATTTGGGATTTGGCTAAACCATTGGGCGCAAACTTTAGATGACCTTTTTGAAGGTGAAAATGTAGACATCTTGAAGCGTAGAGCTAGAAAAATGGGGACTTTTATCTATATGGGAATATTTAACAGTCGTAGCTAGAGCGATTTTTAGTTCCACAGAGATGCGCTAAAGAAGACGCAGAGGTACGCAAACGTTTTTAAAACATATAAGAAACATAAGCCCATATAAGCGCGGCGGTTACGCTGCTACTTTATCAAACATATAAGTTTTTTGAGTTTTTAGTTCCGCAGAGATGCACTAAGAAAAAACACAAAGTTGCGCTAAGGTTTTTAAAACATAGCGGAGATCTAAGTACATATAAGTTTTGCGTTTTAAAACTTAATTATTTATTACATCCAAAAAACATACAGTTCTCGTAGTCTTCGACAGGCTCAGACGGACACCAATAACATCTGTTTTTTCTCAGTACAATTAGTGTTCAATCTTCGAACTCATAACTTATAATTCAAAACTCACAACTAAAGCTACTCTTTCTCAAAAGCATAGACTAGTCCAAAGTTTTCTATGGCTTCGTAATAGACATGGAACTGTTTTTGAATGTTTCCAAAATTCAGGTTGGCGGTAGTTTTTATTTCTTCTAACTCAAAAGGAAGGACTGAGATATGGTCTTTGAAACTGATTCCTTTTTCGTTTTGGATTTTGAAAATTGCCTCTTTGGTTCCCCAGATTACGGTGAGCTTTTGAATGTAGTTTTCTACATCTGCTTTATTGAGGTATTCAGACTCAGCTGTTATAAATTTGTCTGCGATGCGAATGATTTTTTCTCGGTGTAGTTCGACATCGATTCCTACTGGCCTATTACTGATGATGATTGCCGAAAACTCATGCGAATGGGTGATGGAAATGCATTTATCATCCTTGAGGTGTGGTTTCCCGAACTCGTCATAATACAACTCTAAATCATTATACCCTGCTTCTTGAAGGAGTTTGCGAACACTCAAAAATCCGCGTTGGTGCAATTCGGATTTCATTCCGTTTAGTCGTTCGCGGTTCTTCATGTTTAACACTACTTCAGAGAAAAGCTGATCGTAGGTTTCGGTGATTTTCCAAACGAGAATTTGGGTTTGTGGGTCGAAAAAAAAGTTTTTGTATAACGGCATTTTGTTGGTTTTGCTGGGTTTTTTAGCCCCGATAGTAGTGAAAATCCTTTTGGGGGCTTTTGTTTTGCCCCCAAAAGATTGTAACGAATAGCGGGAAATAGCTCCTAATCAACTAAGCTTGAACTATTTATTTTGCTGGTTTTTAAAAACTTAGACTCGTAAACAATTCATAAATGTTTGTAAATCTTTTTTAAATCGTAACTTATTACGTAAATTTGCACCGAATTTTATAATTACAAATATACTATAAATGAGTACATCGACTATGCCTTATGTGGCTTTCAAAGTAAAAGATATTTCTCTAGCGGCTTGGGGAAGAAAAGAAATTGAATTGGCAGAAGCTGAAATGCCAGGTTTAATGGCACTTCGTGCTGAATACAAAGACGAACAACCACTTGCTGGAGCTCGTATTGCAGGATGTTTGCACATGACGATTCAAACAGCGGTTTTGATCGAAACTTTGATCGCTCTTGGTGCTGAAGTGACTTGGTCATCATGTAACATTTTCTCTACTCAAGATCAGGCTGCTGCTGCAATGGCTGCTGCTGGAATTCAGGTTTATGCTTGGAAAGGTTTGAACGATGTGGATTTTGACTGGTGTATTGAGCAAACATTATTCTTTGGTGAAGATAAAAAACCATTGAACATGATTCTTGATGATGGTGGAGATTTGACAAATATGGTTATTGACCGTTTCCCTGAATTGGTTCCTGGAATCAAAGGATTGTCTGAAGAAACGACTACTGGAGTTCACAGATTATACGAAAGAATGAAAGCGGGAACATTGCCAATGCCAGCGATCAACGTTAATGACTCGGTTACTAAATCGAAGTTTGATAACAAATACGGTTGTAAAGAATCTGCAGTTGATGCAGTTCGTCGTGCTACTGACATTATGTTAGCTGGAAAAAGAGTGATCGTTTGTGGTTACGGTGATGTAGGTAAAGGTACTGCAGCTTCTTTTAGAGGTGCTGGTTCTATTGTTACAGTTACTGAAATTGACCCAATTTGTGCGCTACAAGCTGCAATGGACGGTTTTGAAGTTAAAAAATTAAACACTGTTGTTGCTAATGCTGATATCATCATTACGACAACTGGAAATAAAGATATTATTCAAGGAAGTCACTTTGAGCAAATGAAAGATAAAACGATCGTTTGCAACATCGGGCATTTTGATAACGAAATTGCTGTTGCTTGGTTGAATACTAACCACGGAGCTTCGAAAATCGAAATCAAACCTCAGGTTGACAAATATACTATCAATGGTAAAGACATCATCCTTTTGGCTGAAGGTCGTTTGGTAAACCTTGGTTGTGCTACAGGTCACCCAAGTTTTGTAATGAGTAACTCATTTACGAACCAAACTTTGGCTCAAATAGAATTGTGGAAAAACAGTGCTGCTTACAAAAATGAAGTGTACATGTTACCTAAATACCTTGATGAAAAAGTGGCTATGTTGCACCTTGCTAAATTGGGTGTTGAATTGGAAACTTTGAGCACTGAACAGGCTGCTTATATTGGAGTTGGAGTTGAAGGACCATTCAAACCAGAATACTACAGATACTAGAAATATTTTTGATTGTTGATTATAGATTAACGATTGCAGATTTATAGAAACCCTCGCTAAAAACTGAACTAAATTCAGTTTGAATGCGAGGGTTTTTCATTTTCTACAATTAAAAAGAATAATATTTATCTAAATATCGCCCATAGAATAAAACTAATAGAATCTGAATTTTGATCAAATTACTTTACAATTTACAAATAAGCATAAAACAAAATTGCACGCTTCTTACTATTATTGAAATAGTATCAGAAATAATAAAAACAAAAAACCCAAAATACTGAGTATTTTGGGTTTTTCTGGTGCGGATAATAGGACTCGAACCTACACGCCTTGCGGCACCAGATCCTAAGTCTGGCATGTCTACCAATTTCACCATATCCGCGTGCAATTGTGGGTGCAAATATAAACATAAGTTCCAATATACAAAGCAATTTTTAAAAAAAATTAATTGCCATTTTTTTGTATTTTTGAAAGTACCTAAAGTTTACTTACAATATGGATAACATCAAGATTTACATTCAAGAAAACAAAGACCGTATTATCAACGAACTCATTGAGTTACTTAAAATCCCATCTGTCAGTGCAGACCCCGTGTACTCACAAGATGTCATTGATACCTCAGAACACATCAAAGAAAGTTTAGAAAAAGCAGGCTGCGATTTTGTCGAAATATGCGAAACGGAAGGCTACCCTATCGTTTATGGCGAAAAAATCATAGACCCAAAATTACCAACCATCCTAGTTTACGGACATTATGACGTACAACCAGCAGACCCAATCGAATTATGGACTTCTCCCCCATTTGAACCCGAAATAAAAATCACCGATACCCATCCCGAAGGCGCAATATTCGCCCGTGGTGCTTGTGATGACAAAGGACAAATGTACATGCATGTCAAAGCATTCGAATACATGATTAAAAACGACTGCTTGCCTTGCAACGTCAAATTCATGATCGAAGGTGAAGAAGAAGTAGGAAGCGTTAACCTAAAAACATTTGTAGAAAACAATACTAAGAAACTCCAAAACGACGTCATACTGATTTCCGATACCGGAATGATTTCAAACCAGCAACCCTCTATTACCACAGGATTGCGTGGCTTGAGCTATGTAGAAGTCGAAGTTACAGGACCTAATAGAGACTTACATTCTGGATTATACGGCGGAGCCGTTGCCAATCCTATCAATATTTTAGCCAAAATGATTGCGTCACTACACGACGAAAACAACCATATTACCATTCCTGGGTTTTATGACAAAGTACAAGAATTGTCTACCGAAGAACGAGCCGAAATGGCCAAAGCACCTTTCGACATCGAAAAATATAAAAAAGCACTCGACCTCAACGATGTCTATGGCGAAGCAGGATACACTACCAACGAGCGTAATTCTATTCGTCCCACTTTAGACGTAAACGGAATTTGGGGCGGATACATTGGTGAAGGTGCTAAAACGGTCATTGCCAGCAAAGCGTTTGCCAAAATATCCATGCGATTGGTTCCCAATCAAGACTGGGAAGAAATCACCGAATTGTTCTCGAAACATTTTACCGCTATCGCTCCAGCTGGAGTTACAGTTAAGGTAAAACCGCATCACGGAGGTCAAGGTTACGTAACCCCAATTGATAGTATTGGCTACAAAGCCGCAAACATGGCTTATACCGAAACCTTTGGAATTCCAGCCATTCCTGTTCGTTCAGGAGGAAGTATCCCTATTGTAGCTTTATTCGAAAAAGAATTAAAAAGTAAAACGATTTTGATGGGATTTGGACTCGACAGCGATTCCATTCACTCACCAAACGAGCATTTCGGAATTTTTAATTACCTAAAAGGAATCGAAACGATTCCGTTATTTTATAAATATTTTGTAGAATTATCAAGATAAACAATTTCTAAAAATGAAATTCCATTCAACTATTTTATTTATTATATTAATTTTCAGTACTACAATAAATCTAGCTCAAGAAATGCCTCTTGAAACCACTATTATTCCAGAAGAAAAAATATATAAAACTTCTGAACTAACTAAAGAAACAACCTTCCCAGGAGGTATGCAAAAGTTTTATATTTTCATATCAAAGCTATACAAGGTTCCAGAAACACCCCCTAACATTAAATTAAAAGGAAGTATATATATTACTTTTATCGTTGAAAAAGATGGATCGATTAGCAACGAAAGGATAATCAGAGATATTGGCTATGGAACAGGCGAAGAAAGTTTGAGGGTATTGAGATTATGTCCTAAATGGATACCCGGCAAAATAAACGAAAAAAATGTTCGTGTGCAATATACTTTACCTATTGCGATTCAAGAGCCAGACCGACGAGAAAAAGAAAATCTTCAAAATCTCAAACAACAAGAATTAACCACTTTAGACTCAATAAAACCATCTTTCCCAGGAGGAATCAAAGACTTTTATCAATTTATACATGATAATTTCAAAATCACTAAAGAAGCATTCGATAATAAAATAAAAGGAAAAGTACATGCCGCTTTTGTAGTAGAAAAAGACGGATCATTGTCTGATTTCAAAATCCTTAATGATTTGGGTTACGGAACAGGAGAAGAGATAATTAGGGTATTGAAACTTAGCCCTAAATGGAGTCCCGGAATCATAAATGGCAAAACAGTACGGTGTCAATATAGCGTACCAATAACTATTCAAACAGAATAACACCCCTAAAAACTAATAAGCTTCAGGAGAGCAACAAATATTCAAATTTAATTATTTATAAAATCCAGAAAGACAAAACGACAAATATTTAAATAATGTAAATATTTGTCGTTTTGTCTAATAAAGTAAAAAATATGAATCCCTCAATCTACAATCAAAAATAAGTTCACATTTACAATCCTGTTTTAATTAATCGCAAATTATCCAAATTCGTTTGTGCTTCTGATGACAAAGAACTCAACAGCAAATTAGTTTGTTCAAACTGATCGGTATTGATTTTATACAAATATTCTGTTCCACTAGTTAAGTGAATTAGTTTGTAATTATCGTTTCTCAACGTATACCCTTCGGTAGAAGAATTCAAAGAAGTAAACAATTCGCTATACACAAACGTTCTTTTGGCCGAAGAACTTCCAGTCAAAAAAGGTTTAATACTTACACCATCTTGATAAGAAGTCGTTCCTGTTCCCGCAATATCGGCAAAAGTGCTAAACAAATCCGGAGCCTGTACCAAAGTAGTTTCGATTTGATTTTTACGACTCACGTTTTTACCACAAATAATTAAAGGCGTATTTACACCTCCTTGATACAAAGTACTTTTCACCCTTGTAGAAGAGTATGGACTTTGAGCTACTCGTGGCGGAGTTCCATTATCACCTATAATCACAAAAACGGTATTTTCTTTTTGGGCAGCAGTCATAGAATGAATCATTCTCCCAATTTCAGTATCCATAGCCTCAATAGCTGCCAGATAATACGGAAACGGATTCGAACTTATAGTCGCACTATTGTCGCTTAAGGTTTGATTCGAAATCAAACTCAAAGGTGGCCTATGAAATGGCGTATGTGGCGCATTGAAAGCCAACCACAGAAAGAACGGATTTGTTTGCTTCTTCATCCAATCTACCGATTGATTAACAAAATGAGTAGTCGAATAAGTGGTAACATTGGACTGAACGCCATTACTAGTTTGTGTCCAATTGTAATAATCGGTCACACCCCCTGTCAAAAATCCAGAGTAATACTGAATCCCAAAACTTTCTGGTGCATCTAGTTGAGAGTTCAAACTCACATGCCATTTTCCAATCAGCGCCGTTGCATAGGCATTCGACGTTTTATCATTGATGTATTTCTGAATTACAGTCTCTGTACTTTTCAAATACCCTACTTGAGGTGCTTCAACCCCACCTACACTGGTTCTAAAACCATATCGACCCGTAAGTATTGCTGCTCTGGTTGGCGAACATTCGGGATTTGTCCAAAAATTGGTAAAAGTCACTCCTTTGGTTGCCAAAGAATCAAGAATTGGAGTAGTTGCCTTACTGGAACTGTCTCCAATATATTTCCCAAACACATCCCAACCCATATCATCGGCGACAATAAATACGATATTGGGAGCTTGGGTGGTCGTAACAATTGGAGTAATTACAGGAGTTGCATCATCTTCCCCACAAGAGATGAAAATTGACAATAGAAAATAGAATAACAAGCTTATTTTTCGATCTGTATACATAAAGGTAGTTTTACTAATTAAACCTTATACTAATTTGCCTTTGAATTTACTGTTTTACATTTTGTGAAATCGAACACTTCGACTAGCACTCAGTACGGGCTCAAGTATTGATTATTTACAACGCCAGAACGAGGTTTCGACTGCGCTCAACCTGACAAACGTTAACCATCATATACCAGTAAATTTAAAACTCAAATGGTATTAGTAATAAATTGTAAAGGCATTTAAATTTAGACGATATTTTATAATAAATCATTCAGTTCATTTAATTAATGATCCCTTTTCATATTTTATACCCAAAATACGGCATGATTTCTTCCTTAAAATGAACACCATAATCTTCTAATTCTCTAAGGATAGGTTCATATACTTCTTTTCGAATAGGCAATTGTACTCCATAAGTTTTGATTTTACCATTTAGAATTAACAAACTGGCAATCGCCACGGGCAATCCAACTGTTTTCGCCATGGCAGTATAAGTCTGATCATCGCCAATACACACCATTTTGGAATCTATTTGCTTTTTCACCCCTTCCAATTCAAAACCAAATTTATGATACATCACAATCATGTCTTTATCCGCTGCTTGTAATGTCCAACTATCATTTAGGATTTTTTCCAGAATTTGTGCGGGAGTAGCATTGGGCAATCCAACGATTTTATTAGTATTAAACAAATCTAATTCTTCTAATTTTTCCCACATAATATCGTCTTGGTCAATTTTAAGAAGCAAACGCATTTTTATTTCAACTGAATCTGTGGCGTGATAAGGCAAAAAAGAGTTTACATATTGACGATAATTCATGTTTTCAGAATCTTCCATCACATAACTATCATCCGTCATTCCGAGTTGCACGAACATATTCCAAGCTTTAGAAAAACCTACTCTACGAATAGTACCGCGGTACAAAGTCAATACCTCATCGAGACCGTAAACCGATTTGTATTTTAAAGAATCTCTGTTGGGATACGCTTCGAATTTACCGTAACCGGCCACTTCTAGAAATTCGGTTCTGCGAAACAGATTGCAATACGGAATATATTTATAAGTCCCTTCCTGAAGAAATTTAGCCGAGCCACCTTGTCCTGCCAAAACTACATTGCGAGGCGCCCAAGTGAATTTGTAATTCCACAGATTGTTGTCGGATTCTGGCGCTACGAGTCCACCACAAAAAGATTCAAACAGCAGCATTTTCCCGCCTTTATCTCGTATTTCGTCAATAACTTTCATGGCACTCATGTGATCAATTCCTGGATCTAGTCCTATTTCGTTCATGAAAATTAAACTATTGGCTTTGGCGGCTTCATCCAATTCTTGCATTTGGTCACTGATGTAAGAAGCGGTTACCAAATGTTTTTTGAATCGAACACAACCTTTAGCTACTTCTATATGCAAATGTGCGGGCAACATTGAAATGACCAAACTGGCTTTTTGGATGGCTTCACTCCTTTGTTCTTGATCAAAAATATCCAAAGCAATTGCGGTTGCATTGGGATGATTGAGAGTCTTTTTTTGAGCCAATTCTAATGAGATATCTGCAATTACTAATTGTAATTTTTCTACAGTAGATTTATCCAATAGATACCGAATCAAAGATGATGCTGATCGTCCTGCTCCTATAATTAGTATGTTTCTCATATTGATTGATTTTTGTTTTGGACAATGAAAATTTTTTGCCACGAATGTTCACGAATTAATTTTAAAGGAATTAGTAAAAATTGCTACGCAAACATAGAAATTTGTAAAATTATTTTTTGAATCCCTAGCGATTCGTAACTACTAAGAAGACCTTACAAACAAATTTACAAAAAGAGAATTCTAATAATCCCTTTTTCAACTGATAATAAAAATAGGCTTTTCACACGAGTCTGCGGGAGTGGTAGTCCTGAAGTTTCGGGAGACATCCTATTGGGTTGCGATAGCAAACACAAAAGATATAGCGGATGACACGACAGCATACTGAAAAAGGGCCTTATCCACAAACTGAATAGCACTTTTTTAGGATGGCCCCGAAGCTTCGGGGCGCCCAAATGTTTCTAATTATTCAAAAATAATGACTGATTTCTCCTGAGATAGAATACTTTTGTAATTCAAAAAAATCACGACAAAATGGACAAAAAAATCATTTATACAGGCGCATTGATGGGGATGATTGCTATCATTTTTGGAGCTTTTGGGGCTCATGCTTTGAAAAAAATACTGACTCCCGAATTGCTAGCCACTTTTGAAACTGGAGTGCGTTACCAAATGTATCAGGCGTTTTTCTTGTTGTTATTGCCTAGCTTCAAAGTTCTTTCAAACAAGACCAAAAACACTATTTATTACCTGATTGTCGTTGGCGTAGTTTTGTTTTCAGGATCGATATATGGATTGGCGACAAACTATTTAACTCCTTTTGACTTTAAGACGATTGGATTTATCACTCCAATTGGCGGACTACTGCTAATTATAGGCTGGGGGACCTTGTTTTTCCGTTATTTAAAGAGCAAACCCTAGGGTTTTACGGGTTTAAATCGTTATCTTTAATGTAGGTTTTAACAACGCTAAATACTACTATTTATGAATAACAACACCTTAAACGCTATACATTATCTTGATAATATTGGGATTAAACATACACAAATTCACTATCAACTATCTCCCGAAGAATTACAAAAAAGAACTATAGCTGTTGGGCAAGGAACTGAAACGAATACTGGCGCACTAGCAATTCAAACCGGAAAATTTTCTGGACGCTCTCCACTAGATCGGTTTATTGTCAAAGATGCTATTACAGAAAATGATGTGTGGTGGGGAGATGTCAACATCCCTTTTGAACCAGCACATTTTGACGCTTTATACAATAAACTGACGGCATACTTATCGAATAAAGAACTATATGTAAGGGATGCTTATGTATGTGCTGACCCCAATTACCGCTTAAATGTGCGTGTGGTTACCGAAACCGCTTGGGCAAATTTGTTTTGTCACAATATGTTTTTACGTTTAAATCCAGATGAATTAGAACATTTTACGGCAGACTGGACGGTAATTTGCGCGCCAAGTTTCTTAGCAGATCCAGCTACAGACCACACTAGACAAGGGAATTTTGCGATTTTGAATTTTACTCGAAAAATTGCCATGATTGGCGGCACGGGTTATACGGGAGAAATAAAAAAAGGGATTTTCTCAGCCCTGAATTTCATACTTCCTGTTACACGAAATGTCCTTTCAATGCACTGCAGTGCTAATGTTGGGACTAATGGTGAAACGGCAATTTTCTTTGGATTATCCGGCACTGGAAAAACAACTTTATCAGCAGATCCAAAACGAAAATTGATTGGCGACGATGAACACGGTTGGACACCTGAGAATACGGTTTTTAATTTTGAAGGTGGTTGCTATGCCAAAGTGGTAAACTTATCAGAAGAAAACGAACCCGATATTTATAGAGCGGTACGAAAAGGCGCTTTGCTAGAAAATATCGTTTACAAAAAGGGCACTAACGAAGTTGATTATACTGATATTTCGGTGACTCCAAATACTCGTGTTAGCTATCCTATTGAAAACATTGACAACATACAACCTGGCTCTATAGGAGGCAATCCTAAAAACATCTTTTTCTTAACAGCAGATTCTTTCGGAATCTTACCTCCTATTTCTAAATTGACACCGGGACAGGCGGCCTATCATTTTATCTCGGGTTACACTGCAAAAATAGCAGGAACAGAAGCGGGTGTCACAGAACCCACGCCTAACTTTTCGGCTTGTTTTGGCGCACCTTTCATGCCCTTACACCCCACTCGATATGCAGAGATGTTAAGTCAGAAAATAAAAGAAGACGACGCTACCGTTTGGCTGATAAATACTGGATGGACTGGTGGCGCCTACGGAACAGGAAGCCGTATGAAATTGAAATATACTCGCGCCATGATTGACGCTGCACTACACGGAGAATTGGACAAAGTAGAATATGAAAATCATTCCGTATTTGGAATGGCGATTCCGCAATCTTGCCCTAATGTTCCAAGTGAAATTTTGAATCCAAGAGATACTTGGAACAACAAAGATTTATATGATACCAAAGCCAAAGAATTAGCAAAAAGATTTAAAGCCAACTTCAAGCAATTTTCGTCTTATGCAAATGACGAGATTATGGCAGGAGCGCCAAAGATTTGATTTTTGATTAACGATTTTTGATTTTTTAAAAACGTAGTTCGTAAAGGATTTTTTGAAATTGACTTTTGACTTTTGAAAAAAGCCTTACTTTCGAAAATAAACTTTCGCAAGTAAGGCTTTTATTTTTAGTGAGTTAAAAGATTACATATAACCCATAATTTCTTTTTTGAGTGCATCGTACTCACCTTGAAGAATCAATCCGTTGTCTAGTAATTTTTTAAAGTTTTGCAGTTTTTCAAATAGTTCATTTGCAGACAAATCTTTTAATGAACTTTCTTGAGTTGCATTCTCTGTTGGCATAGATTGATATTCGGGTGGCGTTACAGAGACAATTTCAGCATAATTCGTTACTTCTTCCGTCTCCACTTCTTCCACTTCTATCACCGGCGGTACAATAGACGCATTTGGAACGGACAAACTTTTTAAATTATCCATCTGCTCTTTGGCAAAAGTATATAATTTTCGAGCTTGAGTCTTGGGTATGTAATCAATAGATATTGTTAGATCAGTTTTGGTTGAAAACGAAAACTCTGAACCCAACAAATTTTCTTTTACAAATGCTCCAGCAACATCTTCCCAATCGTAATCCACAAAATCCATTGACAATCCTAAATTCTTAGGTTTACACAAAATAATTCGTTTATTAGTCAAGACAATACTATCCGGAAAAACAGTTATAGCCGGCTTTTTTTGAACGCCAATATATCCTACTTCTTCGTTTTTCATCAATAAATCCTGCAATTTTGAAGTGATTTTTTCAATCGCTTTAGGATCTTGATCTTCGTTTAAAAACTTTTTTATTTGATCTTTCATAATTATGTACGCAACTTAAAATCTATTTATAACCAACTGAACGAGTTTGTCAACAATCTATTGTCATCATTCTTTTTAAAAAATAAAGTTAATCAGATTACAGAAATAACGATTAACAATTAACTATTTTTTTTGGTAATAAGAGTTATAAACTCAACTCTCCTTGATTTCTTCTTGGATTTTTTTTGTCAAACTCTTAAAAACCAAATTATAGGAATCATCAATTAGTCCTCTCATCATCTCATCAGAAACATCCTGATTAAAAGCAATGGTATTCCAATGCACTTTACTCATGTGATATCCAGGTTGAACGGAATCATACTCAGCTCGCAACTCCAACGCACGTTCAGGATTGCATTTTAAATTGACCGAGGGATTCCCATTTTCCCATTGCACTAAGGAACTTAAAGCAAACATTTTTTCTCCCACTTTAAACACCAATGTATTTTCGTCGAATGGAAAATGTTCGGTTACTCCTTTTTTTGACAAACAATATTCGTAATAACTTTCTAAATTCATACTCTTATGATTTTTCTATTGCGTATAAAATAGGTTTGCTAGGACTCGCATCATTTTCAAAGGATACAATCTGTAAATTCAACAAATAACTCCCATCAGATACCTCATCAGGAACATAAATCATTTCGGTTATGGTTGCTTCCAATCGTGCATCAGCATTCAAATTCTGTACATCATTGACATTCCAAAACGCTTTATGAGCCAACAATTCGCCGCCATCATTTTCTTTATCCACACTTGGCAAATCTATCAAGAGATGTTGGATTCCGCTTTCGCTAATAAACCGCGCCGCAGCTTCCGACAAATATGGTGGATTAGTATTCGAATATTTCTTTGAAAGTTTAATCACATCATTTGGCAAAGTCCGAATTACAATCGCTTCAGTGTTTTTTCCTCTCAATGCTTTTCTTATTACTCTTTCGGTAATCACAAAATCATCGCCATCAATTTCCAACGGAATTGACACCAATTCAGCCCAGAAGAAAAAGGTCTTCAATGATTGATTAACACTGTAAAACTCTCGAGTAATATGTCCCAGACACTCTGTATGTGTGCCGTGACTATGTGGATTAAACGTTATGGTATTGAAATTTATCGAAGAAACTCCTTCAGAGACTTTGCCAACCCATTCACCAAACCGAACAGGTTCGATTGTTGGCTTATCCAAATACCAAGCAATAGGATTTTCGTCCGTATTAGTAATCGGAATCGAAATATCAATGGGTTTTGATAAGTCTATTTGGTGGTTGTTTATTGTTGCTATCATACTATTTAACCGCTAAGTTCGCAAAGATTTACGCAAGGTTCGCAAAGAATTATTACAGATTATTTGCAATTCGTTTTATACCATTTTTAATCAAAACTACATTAAAGTTTATAAGTAACCCCAGTTTACAACCTGTCAATTTCAAGTATGTTAACAGTTGAGCAAAATGGACATCATTAAGAGCTTCAACTGATTTTATTTCCAAAATCAATTTATTCTCCACAATAATATCTATTCTATAACCAACATCTAACTTAACCTCTTCATAAACCAAAGGCAAGGCTTTCTGCTTAATGACATCCAAATCTGCTTTTTTCAATTCATAAAACAAACATTCCTCATAAGCACTCTCTAGCAATCCAGGACCAAGAGTTTTGTGTACTTTCAAAGCACAATCAAATACAACTTTTGACAATTCATTTTCAGTCATAGATAAGATTTTGTGCTCCTCGCAGTTAATAACTATTCCAAATACGTCATTTTATTTATAGTCACACATAAAACCCTTGTGCCCTTTGCGTAAAACCTTTGCGAACTTTGCGGTTAAACTACTCTTCCAAATTTAATAAAAATAGGTCACTTGCTATTCCATCAGTCAAGAATTTTCCTTTTCTAGTAGGTTTGAGAATGTTATTTTCGATAAAAAGCAAATCATCATTCAAGAATTTATGTGCTTGTTTTTTCAAATAATCTAAATAGGTTTTCCCAAATTCAGATTCAATTCGACTCAACGAAACACCCCAAATGGTACGCAATCCAGTCATCACATATTCGTTATAACGATCCGCGGATGATAAAATTTCGGTTTCGCGAGGCAATTTATCTGCTTGAATGGATTTTAAATACAATGTATTGTTGGCGATATTCCAACTTCTAGATTTGCCGTCATAACTGTGTGCCGAAGGTCCAATTCCAATGTATTTTTTCCCTAACCAATAACTCGAATTGTTTTTCGAAAAATAATTCTCTTTGCCAAAATTAGATAGTTCATAATGGATAAAATTATTTTTTTCTAAGGTCTCCACCAGAATCATAAAATGTTCCTGAGCGACTTCATCGTTAGGTTCTGCTACTTTACCTGTTTCAATAAGTTTTTTCAAAGCTGTTTTGGGTTCAACGGTCAAAGCGTAGCTCGAAATATGTGGAATCCCAAAACTCAAAGCGGTTTCTATATTCTGCTTCCATTTTTCGTTACTCATACCAGGAACGCCATAAATTAAATCCAAAGAAATATTATCGAAATATTGAGTTGCAATCTCCAAACATTTTTTTGCTTCAACTGAATTGTGAGCGCGATTCATCATCTTCAAATCTTCTTCAAAGAAAGACTGAATTCCGATACTTAATCTATTAATTTTACTTTTCGAAAAATCTATAATTCTTTCGTCTGTTAAATCGTCTGGATTGGCCTCCAAAGTGATTTCTGGGTTTTCAATCACTTGAAAATTATCATAAACTACTTCAATTAAAAAATTGATTTCTTCTAAAGTCAAAACCGAAGGTGTTCCTCCTCCAAAATAAATGGTTTCTACTTTTATGTCAGTTCGAGCGGAGTCGAGAAGTTCAGATTCATTTTTGCGTAAGCGAATTTCTTTGGCAATAGCCAAAACCATTTCGTCTTTCTTTTTCATGGAAGTCGAAAAATGAAAGTCACAGTAATTGCAAGCTTGTTTGCAGAAGGGTATGTGGATGTAGATTCCGGACATTTTTTTAGTATTCAGTCGCAGTCTCGGTTTTCAGTACTGAGACCGAAAACTGAGACTGACCACTATTTCTTAACTCGAGATTCGTTATTCTTCACAAAAGCATCCCAACCAGAATAGCTCTTTTCACCAACTACTTTCCCTGAATTGAAAAAGTGACAAACTGCTGCCGCTAATCCATCAGTGGAATCTAGGTTTTTTGGTAATTCTTTCAAACCTAAAAGTTGTTGGAGCATTTTGGCGACTTGCTCTTTACTGGCGTTACCGTTACCGGTTATGGCCATTTTTATCTTCTTAGGTTCGTACTCGGTAATAGGAATATCTCTCGAAAGTCCTGCTGCCATAGCTACTCCTTGAGCACGACCCAACTTCAACATCGATTGCACGTTTTTCCCAAAAAAGGGTGCTTCAATAGCGATTTCGTCTGGATGATGCGTATCTATTAATTCGATGGTACGCTCAAAAATGAGTTTTAATTTTTGATAATGGTTGTCATATTTAGACAATTGGAGTTCATTGAGTTGCACAAATTCCATTTTTTTATTGATAACCCGAATCAATCCAAAACCCATGATGGTGGTCCCTGGGTCAATCCCTAATATGATGCGTTCGTTTGCCAAAAGTTTTGTTTCAAGTTTAACGTTTCAAAGTTCAAAGTTTTGTTTCTTTGCTCCAATGATTTCGATTTCACACAAAACTAAGCAATTCCTTGTACTTCTAATCAAACTTTTGATTGTAGGCGGTGCTTTTTATTTTATTTACAACCAACTAGCCAACAATGATAAACTCGATTGGCAACAGTTCATCGAAATTTTTAACAAAAACAAGTCCATCTCTGGCGTTGGATTTATATTGCTTTTGAGTGTTTTGAATCGCTATTTTGAAATTTTGAAATGGAAGAATTTAGCTTCTCCTATTCATCCAATTTCTACATTAGAATCTACTAAGCAGGTTTTGGCGGCTTTGACAGCTGGAGTTTTTACTCCAAATGGCGTAGGTGAATATGCTGGAAAGGCACTGTATTTTGACAAAAAAGACGCTAAACAAGTCGTTTTCTTAAATCTGATTTGCAACGGAATTCAAATGGTGCTTACCGTTATTTTTGGTTTTTTTGGTTTATTCTATTTTAATTATAAATACCAGGTAATACCAAATCAAACTGTTTTTTATATCTTGTTGGGATTCATCAGTTTGTTTATCGTTCTTTTTTCGATAAAAAAAATTACTATCAAAGGCTATTCGATTGAAAAATTAATAAAAAAAATCAATGCTATCCCCAAAGGTATTCACAGACGAAATATCCTCTTAGGCTGTTTTCGCTACATCGTTTTTTCGCATCAATATTATTTTTTGTTCTTGGGTTTTGATGTCGATTTGCCTTATTTGACCTTGATGGCAGCTGTCTCTAGCGTTTACTTCTTGGCTTCTTCCCTACCTAGTTTTCAGTTTTTGGAATTTGCGATAAAAGGAAGTGTCGCTTTATTTTTCTTAGGAATTCTAGGCGTAAACGAATGGATTATCATTTTCGTTTCTACTTTGATGTGGTTTTTGAATGTGGTGATTCCAGTAGTAATTGGAAGTATTTATGTTTTGAATTTCAAAAGTTCGCTCATTACAGGAACCGAAACTTAAATCAAAAAAAATGGTTATAGCTGTATTCCTTATACTCCTTTATTGTCTTTCCATTTTAGGATTAATTTATGGCTTTACGAACATCAAAGAATATACAATACCGCATTCGACACCTAAAACAAAGTTCACGATTATTGTTCCTTTTCGAAATGAAACCGAAAATCTACCTCATCTTTTAGAAAGCATTTCACAACTCGATTACCCAACCCATTTATTTGAGGTGATTTTGGTTGATGATGAGTCTGGAGAAAAGTTTTCAGTTTCAAGTTTCAAGTTTCAAGTCCATTTAATTGACAACAAAAGAGTTTCCAATTCCCCTAAAAAGGACGCAATTGTAACCGCCATGCAAATGGTCACTACTGATTGGGTCATCACTACCGATGCCGATTGTACTGTTCCTAAAAACTGGCTATTGACTTTAGATCAATACATTCAAAATAACACTGTCCAAATGATAGCTGGAGCGGTAAGCTATGAGTGTCAAAATTCGTTTTTACATCATTTTCAACAATTGGATTTATCGAGTTTACAAGGAGCAACTATTGGTAGTTTTGGACTTGGGAATGGTTTTATGTGCAACGGTGCAAATTTAGCTTACTCTAAAGCCTTTTTTCAGGAGTTAAAAGGATTTGAAGGCAATGATTCGATTGCCAGCGGAGATGATGTTTTCCTATTACAGAAAGCCATTGCCTATACTCCAGACCAAGTACATTATCTAAAATCGAACGACAATATTATAACCACAAAACCACTGGATAATTGGAAATCCGTTTTTCATCAAAGAGTACGCTGGGCTGCCAAAACGAGTTCTTATAAAAGTGATTTTGGAAAAGGATTGGGACTTGTTGTTTTTACTGGAAATTTAGCTATCATTTTGGGATTCTTTTTTTTGAATCTATGGGTTATCGTTTCTTTATTTTTGCTAAAAATAAGTGTAGATACCGTTTTGATTATGCAATCCAATCGTTTCTTGAATTACAAACCCAAGTATTTAATTGCTAGTAGTATTTTGTATCCTTTTTGGTCGGTATCTGTTGCATTGTTTAGCCTTTTAGGGAAATACGAATGGAAAGGACGTCACTTTGAAAAATGATATGAGAATCGAATTGAAATGTCCTAGCCCTGATAGAGCTGATATCCTCGTGGAGTGAAACGGAACGAGATAAAGGCGAAAGCTGGAAATAGCTCCTAAAAATTACTCTACTTTAAGAATTACAGGTAATATAAATTGTGTTTTCACAGGAATTCCTCGTTTTATAGCAGGATTAACTTTAGGGAAGCCAACCAATCTTCGTCTCAGAATACTGTCAATCTTCACTCTATCATAAGCAACTGAATCTTTGGGAAACAGAGGCTCAAATTGAATTCTAGAATTGGGGTAAATGGTTACTTTTACTTCAATGGTGTCTAATTCTGGATACAAGGTAGAAAGAGTATCAATGCGTATTTTCTCTTGAATTAACTCAGTTAAAAATTGAAAAAAGCATTTTTGACGTTCAACCTTGCCTTCAATTTGGTTACAATCCACAAATGAAGGATATTCGTCTACTTCTTTCCAGTTTATCGATTTCAGTTCCTTTTGCAACAATTCCTTTTCCGAGGGCGATTGCTTGTCAAAAAATTGACAGGAATTAAAAAATATAATAATTAAAAAAAATGAGTAATGCTTCAAGGTTTGGAATTTCAATTAAACTTAATACTGGATAAAAATACAATATTTTTTTTTTAAATTAATAGACAAAGACCTTTTGGCTAATTAATTTACCATTACTATTTGCCAGCACAATATAAATTTCGTTTTTATTATTTACCACAAAACGATGCACCATTTTACCATCAACCCATTTATCTGCTAATAATTTACCTGCAATATCATAGATTTTAATGGTTGTTTTGTTTTCGACCAGTGTCAAATCTACCACAATTTCACTACCGTTGTAGTAAATAAGTGCTGGTAATTTCACCGGCTCTACTATGATAGGAGCAAAATGCAATACAAATCTATCATCCGCATCATTAACCGTAGCGTTAAATTGATAACTTGGAGATTCATTTAAATCTTGGATTGTATTCGTTTTTTTATCTTCTAATAAAAAGGTTGAAAGATTTGAAATATGATAATCCAAGGTCATAGTAAACGAACCACTTTTCCCTGCTTTGAACAGCAACGGGAGTTTAGAATTTTCGATTACATTTGTCAAATAACGTACTGTTAAATCCTTATTAGACTCGTTCCAGTATATAGACGGAGCTACTAAACTACGACTAAAGAGCTTTAAAGCTCCTGCTTCATTTGAGTCATAACCAAATTCTGCTAAAACCTCATCAAAACCATTACCATCCTTAGATTCTATCTTTACTTTCAGACGATTCTCTTTTTCGGCTTTAATTTTCATCCAATTGCTAGCACCATTATTTACTCTAACCGCATTGCTCATGGCAACAGAACCTTCAGTTGAAGCTCTAACAAAAAAACCTTGAGTTGGCGGAATATATTGGGTAACACTATTAGTTCCCGTTGTCCCTAAAGAGTTATACACGCCATAATTATTAGCATCAGGATTCCAAATCCACATATCATACCCCCCAACAGAAGTCATTAAATCTGATCGTGTCCAACCTGAAATGGATTTCCAATCTATTGATGATGGATATGGATTTCCAATTAAATTAAATCCTTTCACAGTCAAATCTGGACTGCTATTGGTAAGTGGATACGTTATATTTCCATTATTCAATAATCCTGTAAATTCTTTGGTAGGGTTTAGCGCTTGAGTCGAATACAAATACCCTCTTCCTTTTACAAAATTCCCTGTAGGATGAAGAGAAGGCCAAGTTGGTGCTACTGTTGTGTTTAATAAGTAAGTCCAACAAGGAGTTGGCTCATTCCAAAGGTACAAATCATAACCTGTTCCATTGCCATAAGTTCCAGAAGGTGCCCAAGAAGTCCCTGCTATAACTTGATCAGAAACTGGTGCCGACAGAAAATGCCAAGCTTCTTTTACACCGCTGATGTATCTTTGTACAGTTGCAGAAACATTATCAGAATAATGGATTAGAGAAGCAGTACCAGTAGCAGTCGATTTTAGAACTAGTCCTGAAGTATTAGAATTATTAGTAATCGAACCTGAAACGGTTAGGCTTTTAGCAGCTTGAATTGTGAATATTTTCCCTGAATTAATTATCAGATTATTATCAAGAGTGAAGTCGGTATTGAGATCCACCCCTACTGTATTCTCGATGTATAAATTAAATATTTTTTCGTTGAGATATTGACTGCTTTCAATGGTTTGTGATGAAATACCAGCATACTCAACGATCGAATTAGTCGCTAAGGCATCTATCTGTGCTCCGTTTGTAAAAAGCACATTCCCTTTCAAAGTAAGTTTATAGCCATTGCAAACTACTCTATAGACAGATTGTGCATTTACAATATTAGTAACTGATCGATTCTGATCCAGTACTAAATGATTCGAAGGAGCTTCATCAAAAAGGATACTCGCATCAGCTGCTGGTACTGAATTTTTAGTCCAGTTTCCGGAAATATTCCAGTTATTGCTTATAGAGCCTTTCCATTTATTTATATTCACATTTGAAGCAACAGTACCATAAATAGAAATAGCACCATCGGTAGAAAGTAATCTCCCCAGTAATTGTCCATCTGCCCCCATAGAAACTGCTCCAGGATTACCTATTAGAGTCCCACTCATGTTCGTTGAAGCAGCCATAGCAATTGCACCATTAGCCATCCAAAATATATTAGCTGATGAAGCGCCATTAATCAAAACTACGGTAGCATTAGCTGCAGTCGTGAAAGCACCTCCTATTTTAAAAATAAATTGTGCGTTCGGATCTCCTTGCCCATCTAAGGTAAGAATCCCTCCTATAGATGTTGCACCTCCAATAAAATAAACCCCTGGTACCAGCGTCTCGCCATTACCCATAGCTCTGGCACCACTAGTTGAATTTGTAGTTATGGTATTGGTTATTTGAGTACAAATACTATTTAAATCTAAGGCTGCTTGTGCAGTAATACTATTAGCAGTTTCAATACTTCCACTTACAACTGAAGGAGCTCCAAAGCCAGTTACTGAACCCAGATTTGTACCAATATTACCTGTAACATCTGAAATAGCAGTATTTGATACCGCTCCTGAAGAAGAATAAAGAGTGAAATTTTCAATTGATCGAAGATTAACAGTTACCGCTACCTGAACTGTAGCTACACCTGCACTAGTGCCACAGGAGTTACCTGCAGAGACTGTTATGTTTCCATTCTGACCAGCCGATCCCGTGGTCACGGAAATTGATGTTGTTCCTACTCCTGAAGTAATTGACCAACCGGTTGGTACCGCCCATGAGTAAGTAGTTGCGTTGGCAACTGCAGAAATACTATATACCTGATTTGTAATCCCCGGATATTGCTTAATTGTCCCTGAAATTGAACCTGGCGTAGCAGGTATAGCTGAAACCGTCACTGCCAAAGTTTGTAAAGCACTTGCTCCACAACTGTTTTGTGCTGATACGGTAATATTTCCATTTTGACCTGCTGTTCCAGTTGTAACGGTAATAGAAGAAGTCCCTGAACCCGCAGTAATTGTCCAGCCAGTTGGTACAACCCAATTATAAGTTGTAGCATTGGCAACTGCTGAAACACTATAGGTTTGTGAAGTTAATGACGGACATTGTGTAGCGGTTCCTGTAATTGAGCCTGGTGTAGCTGGTGTAGCTGCACTAACCGTAACTGCCAAGGTTTGCGCTGCACTTGTACCGCAACTGTTTTGTGCAGAAACGGCTATATTTACATTTTGACCTGCTGTTCCTGTTGTAACGGTAATAGAAGTAGTACCTGAACCCGCAGTTATTGTCCAGCCTGTTGGCACAACCCAATTATAAGTCGTAGCATTTGTTACTGCTGAAATACTATAGGTTTGTGAAGTTAATGATGGACATTGTGTAGCTTTTCCTGTAATTGCGCCTGGGGTAGCTGGGACAGGAGTGACAGTTATAGTACCTGTAGCATTTACTGTTCCGCAACCTCCCGTTAATGGAATACTATAGTTAAAAGCCCCAGAGTTAGTTGGAGTTCCACTAATAGTAATTGTATTTAACACCCAAGAAGCAGTAACTCCAGTTGGTAAACCAGTAGCTAATCCAATACCAGTAGCGCCAGTCGTACTGTGGGTGATTGAAGTCATTGCTGTGTTAATACATAAAGTAGGAGTTGATGATGCTGCTCCTACTGTGTTATTTGAAGCTACAGTAATTGTTGCTTTGTTTTTTGCATTTCCGGTACTATCGTAGGTCGTTTTATGTAGCACACTTCCTATTGTGGAAGCAATAGAAGTAATCGTAAGCGTTGTCACCCCTACGCTATTTAACGCTACTGTTCCAAATGTTCCAGTACCAGCGGCACTTACCGTCATGGTTGTACTGTTATTAGTTGAAGCATTTGGAGCACTTAAATCATAAACCACAGTATAAGTTCCAGCTGGCAAATTTACGGCGGTACCCGTGACAGTTATGGTTGCTGAAGTGCCTATACAACCAGCAACGTTAGGTGTACTTGATAATTGAAAATAAGATATGATTACCTTACCAACTGCACCATTTCCGCCAATAGAGCTTGTAGCTCCATTTCTATCACCACCTCCACCGCCTCCACCGCCTGGAGACAATCCTACCGACCCAATTACACCCGAAGCTCCTCCCGCTCCACCAGCTCCACCACCTGTAACAGCAGCACCAGCAGTAGTGATCGCTCCGTTATTTCCAGCGGCTGAAATTCCAGCACTACTTCCTCCTCCTCCTCCAGGCCCATCTGCTCCCTGAGTTCCACTTCCACCATTTCCTCCTGAATAAATTCCTGCTGCACCTCCATCTCCAACTGGAGTTGCATTTATACCATTTCCATTACCACCCTGTCCTCCATTTGCGGTTACTGTTGTACCGAATACAACCGAAGAAGGATTTCCATTCCCTCCGGCAGCTCCACTAACACTGCCAGCAGCTCCAGCAGCTCCTACCACTATACCACTAGTATATGTAGTTCCAGGCAAAACGATTACTGCATTATTAAAACTATAAGCTCCTCCTCCACCTCCACTACCTGCACTTTTGTTTGATGATGAACCTCCACCTGCTCCACCTGAACCCCAAGCTTGTACCGTAACAGCTGTAATACCTGTAGGAGCTGTAAAACTTGTCGTCCCTGCAGCAGTACGTGTTACTTCCGTTTGACCAAAAGCAGCGGTAGATCCAAACACCAAAAACAATACAAAGATTGTTTTCACATAATTTGCTCTAGCTATTGTTTTAATTATTTTTTTTGAAAAAGTATTTTTTTTCATATCTAAATTCAAGTTACAACTGTAACTTATTAATTAATCATCGTACTATTACTAGATATACCAATCCCTAACTATACCAATTATTTATAAAATTCAACCCTAAATTAAACTCCATGTATATCATCAAATTCAGCGATCCTAACTACTATTCTTTTGAAGAAGGACCAACCCGTTTACCGTCATTGTATTTAACAATGTAAGCGTCTTTAATTCCCTTACTAACGATTTCATTCTTCATTCTTTTAGCCTCTTGAAAGGTTTTAAATTTCCCTGAGATATAACGTATCCTATCCTCAGTTATAATTTCGTAATATATTGGATTAAAGTTAACAAGATGCTTCGAAGGTACATAATTTCTGAACACACCAATTTGTACACCAAAAAAATCTTCTTTAATATCTGAAATTTTACCAAAAGAAATATTTACTTTATAATTGATTTGTTCATCCCTTTTAATTGGAATACTTATCTCTTTCGTATCTTCTTCTTTTGACACTGTTGTTACAGGTGTCGCGATTTTTTTTCCAAATTGATATGCAACTATTGACGAATCAAGAACCCCTCTTAACACAAGGGTATTCTTAGCAATAAGGGCTTTTTCTTTAGTTCTAAAAAAACCATAATAAAATTGAACATTGCCGCCAGCTAAATCTTCATAAAAAACTAGGTCAAGATTATGTAATTCTTTTGGTATTGTATGACCTTTATAAACTCCAAGCTGAACACTATAAAAAACTTCATTTGTATTGGTAATACTTTCAATAGGTTTTGCCGTTATAAACTCTGAAATCACACCCTCATTGACCTGCAAATTAGTTTCAGCAATATTCGCCTGTACCCCTTCTGGCGTTCCCTTAGATTTAATTTGAAAATCCAATCCTTCAACAATTGTTCCTTCTTCAGACACTTTAATCACAACTTTATGCATCTGAGGAGTCGATTGATAATCCAGTTTATCCAATTGATTGTCATCAACGCGTATCGTGTAATTCCCTGGCTTTAACCCTAAATAATTATAATAACCATCTGATTCACTCAATGTTTCAGCTACTTTTTGGTTGTGATCATTGTATATCTGTATAGTAATACGACCTTGACCTTTTAAATCATCCGCTGTATTCAGATAAATCATTCCGCTTACTTCACCTACTACCAAAATAGGCACTTCCACTTTTTTATACTGGTTTGGATCTACTAAGACTTGGTAGGAATGGTGTTTAAACCTCCAAGATATACTCTCCAACTCCGCATCCGCAAACTGTATATTATAATTCACAAAAGCATTTAAATCAGAGATCCTTACTATGGAATCTCTTTCACTGGTAATTGCCTTGCCATTTGTCATTTTCACATCTTTTACAAAAACTGTTGGTTCACCTACATCTTTTCTGCCATTGTTATTCAAATCAAGAAACGGATATAATAAAATACCGCCTTTTCCCAATGCAGAGTTGTTCCCCGTTTTCACATAGCCATTATCCCCACCAAAAGCCAAACTTCCTTGTGCACTTTGAGATGAATTAAAACCATTATTATTATGTGATACTGAAAAATACGTTCGTGCAAAATTCAAATCGTATTTAAAATTCAATAAAAAATTGTTCGATTTTATTTGTTCGTTTCTCTCTATAGTCGCAGAAAAAGACATTTTAGAAACCCTCTTTTCTAAAACTGTACCATAACGCATTAATTGATTAGAAGAAAAATTATAATCAATTGACGGACGAATGACCAAGCCATTTGTCATTTTAAAGGACATTGCTAAATTGGAAGTTAAAAAAACATCACTATTACTAATCCAGTTTGAAGCTAATGAAAAATTAGCAGAATAATTTTTATAGTTACCCGAAAACACGGTATTAACCTGATTATAATTAAAAGTATTATATATAAATTGATTATAACTCAACTTTGTATTAGTTGAAATAGCATATAGTTTACTTGGAAATGAAAATTTCACTCTTCGCTCTTCATTTGCAGTATTAAAAGTCGCCTGCTGCCCTTCAACATATTTGCGATAATCTAATTCTAAAAAAGAACTACTACCCAGGTAATAGTTTACCAATCCTTTAATACTTACATTATGCGCATATTCCATATTAATCACCATTTTAGAAAACGGCTGTATGGCGGCATGTGCAAATGGAATTGCAGTATGTTCCGGAATATTTGATAAGTATTCTAAACCACCACCAATTGTTAAAAATCTAGTAAGGCCATAATTAACTTCACCGCGGCCAAACTGGCTTGAATTTTCATCTTCCAAAACTCCTCCTACAAGATTATATTCCAATACATTTACAGGCATAAAAGTATAAGGTGTATTCATAACTCGTTCTTCTATGCGCTCTTCTCCCAAAAGCCCATAAAATTTTAATTTCAAGGTGGTATAACCATATACGATAGGCACTTTAAACAGATACAAACCCGAAGCATCCGCAGAAGTGTAATCCACTAAGGCATCGTTTATATACAATTCAACAGTCCAGTTTGGTTCGGTATATTCGCTTATTGTAAATGTTCCTTTGGCTTTCCTTACCGCATTAGAAGAGTTCGTTATACTAGCTCCTACAAGTGGTGCTTTTAAAAAGGAAATACTTTGACTATTTACTTTACCTACTTGGGCCTGCTTTATATATTTTTTTTCATTATCTATCCATCGCCAATTATATAATAGTTGTCGACTATCAAATTCACTTTGTGAGTTTAGAAATATAGAGACATTTGCTTCACCATACAATAATTCACTTCCTAAACCCAATCCAAAATTATTAGCTCCTCCTGATTGAGATGTTTGAAAAGTACTTGCAGACCAATTTAATGTACCGGCTTTAAATAAATGATAATTTCTACCTACAATTGTATCTTTGAAATTTTCAGTATTAGTTTGAAGTTTACTTATATTATTACGCATCTTCTCTAATCTTGCCTGTTTAATTTTTGGAAGTTCAAAAGTAGCGTCCAATTTTACAGATAACGAACGAAAATTGAATATTATATTTAAACCAAATGCTTCCGTTAACAAATTTGATTCTACATAAATAGAATTCATTTTTTGTACAATACCATTTATAGATTTTATATTTTTACCGCCTACAATAATCTGACTATTCTCTATATCAATTCTATAGGTTTTATTTTCATTCTCAACAAACCCACTTAATATATTCCCATTATTTTCAATCTTTACATTAATACCTAATTTATTAAATAAATCTTCAACATTAAAGTACAAAATTTTGGAGTCCGTTATAATAACTTCTGTTTCAAAATGGAGAATTCCTTTGACATTTACCTCTACAGGTATAATATCAAAATTGTTTACTGGATCCAAATTATTCTCCTTCTTAATACCGTTGTTTCCAAACATTGTAAAAGAGCTAAAAATTGTAAAATACAATAGATAAGACTTCAAATATCGAAATTCATCAAGAAAATCATATAGCACTTTAAAAAAAAGTCTCATTTATTCTTGATTAAAAGTAATTTCAAAACTGCCAGTATAAATACCCGGTAAGGAATTTGAAGGTATATGCAAAGTTCCACCAACCCGCAAAATTGTAATAAAGTTACAATTGCCTTGTAATGAAAAAGTATCCCCATTTTGCAAAGTAGTATTTATTCCCTCTCTTTTTGCTGGCCCAATATTAAGTGTCATTGTACCGCCTCCAATACGTATTAATGGTGTTGTAGAATCATAATTAATAGTTACATTTCTACCTTGACATAATTTAATTTCAAAAATGGCAGGTTGGGCTGTAGGTGTCAATTCCGACAGAAATACATTTTGAATTGCATTTCTATATCCGTCTGTCCCAACGGAAAGAATACCATCCCCTCCACCAGTGAGAGCAAATGTACCAAAATGCAATGCTTGTGTTGATTGTACAGAGACACCTCTTGGTGGCAAAGCAGGCTGAGCATAAATAGATGTTATAAAGAAGTAAATTGCCCCAAGAAATGGCAATTTAAAACTTGATTTATATAAATATCCTCTTTGCATTTAATAATATTGTAAGGGTAAAAAGTTTGTAAAAAATCTAATAATCATAAATTGATTTCGGCCTCAGCAATAACTTCCTTATCACCTCTACCAATGTAACTTATCTTTAGCTTGCCTTTACTTAAGTTAACATCCTGAGCATTGAGCTGAATAGCCATTTTTCTTTTCTTAATATTAGTATAAACTGCTACGCCACTAATTTCACCTATCTCAATAGGCTTTTTGTTTTGCTGAATATATTCCACTTTTAAATCTCCATATACGGAAGCATTACCCTCTCGGTTTATAGTAAAAGTTAATTCATTCTTTTTATTCTTCAAATCAAGAGACAAATCATTCAAGGTAGTTGTTGCACTAGTATTTCCCACTCGAATAATAATCGGAATACTGATACCAAAAACAGGAATTAATTTTACACTAACCGTTTTCAAAGTATCTTTAGCTTCTTTACCAAGTGGAACATAGTCATTTTCCGAACGAAAATAAATATGAGAACGGTATTCACCTTCTGGCATAGTACCAGTGCGTTTCACTTGAAGCACTATTGACTGACCTTCTTTCGGCTCTAAAGTCACCTGACGAGGATAAATTCTCAAATAGGGATCTGCAAATGGAGCATCTTCGTCTGGAGTCTCAATAATTGTAAAACTACCATCTTCATTCATACGCCGTTGCACAAATGAAATAGAATAGGTTGCCGTTTCATTACCAGTATTGGCTAAGCTCAAAACTTCCTTGATATTTCTACCTTCGAACACAACCCTATTAGGTGTTACATATAAATTACCTTGGGCAAATACACTTAAACAAAAAAGGGATACAAATAGATTGACGAATACAATTAACTTTTTTTGCATTAATAGGGGTAGTATTTATAATAAGCTACAAAAATACAAAAAAAAAGAGGAATGTACCCAAATAGCACATTCCTCTTATTTATGATATTTTTTTTCTAGTTATAATCTACAGTAACATTAAATGTACCTGTATAGTCTCCAGGTTTTTGAGTAGCATCAATATTTAGAGTCCCTCCTACTGCAAATGAATCAGTACCTGTTGTAGATAGTTTACTAACAACTGCATCAGCACTACCTCCACTAAAACGAGCTTTCAAATTACCAATCGTCATTGTAGCAAGGCCTGTTCCTAAAGTTGCAGTCGTCAAACTTACTGTAGTAGGCAAAGTCAAAGCATAAGTCTCATTTGGCGTACCTGTTACATCATATTTTGCAGTGTTTGCAGATTGATTTGCATTTACAGCTGCCGCACTATTTGCTCCATAAACCCTAGTTGCATCTACAGCCGCCATAGTAACTGTACTTGCCCCAGCTGCAGTAAGAACAATAGTTCCAAAATCCAAGCCGTCTGTATCAGCATTTGCCACACTCATTACTTTAATAAGTTTAGCATGTGCATTTGTCGTTTCAGTATCTTCAGTATTCGTTTGAGCGTTTACATTGTTTGAGAATGCAGCAATAGCTATTATAGCTAATAATGATAATTTTTTCATAATAATTGTAGGTCTAATGTTTATCGATAAATTCGGGGGATTTTATCTTTAATTTTTTTGTTAATTTTTTTTTCAAAATAAAAATAAAATCATTTGTTTTATTTTGATGAGACAAATTAATGTCAATAAAAACAAATTCTAAAACATTAACGGCAATCTACATTTATTTCTGTTAAACTGCTGAAAACACACGAATCAAGACAAGATCACACAACAAAAACAAGAATCAAGTAGAAAAGCAGAGGAAAACAAGATATGCATCAACTCAAATTAAACCCATACACAATTCCTCTCATAGAGTATATAGCTTCTATAATTGTTATCCCATTTAATTACCATTGAATATATTGAATTGAGTTCTTACTAAGAAAGGAGATTAATTCCATTCCTAAAAAATATAGGTATCACAAACCGAGCTCTTAAGAACTCATTATATAGAGTAACAACTCCGAACTTTCCAATTACAGAAAACCATATGCATCTTCATATCACTCAAAGAAGAAGAATTAACAAAGATACCGGTAAGGCAGAATTGAAAAAACCGAGATTTAGTAGCTGATGAAACTCGCACAACACAGGAGCTTGCGTCATTTTTCAAAAGAAACTAATAAACACTAAAGCTTTAATACAACTATGATTCGATTTTAAACTACTTTGATAATAGAAGTACAAATGCTTCGGCAGAATCTTTTAATGCTAAAATAAAAGCATTCAGAAATCAATTTAGAGGAGTACGAAAAGTGGATTTCTTTCTCTTTAGATTAACTAAATTATTTGCCTAATCCCCAACTTTTGTTCTTGATCCGTTTTGTTCTTGATTCTTTTATTTTTAAGACTTTTCTGAACATGATCTAAAATTTTTTAAAACCAAAGTCTCTTTAAAATCAAAAAAGCCATCCCTAGATCCTGAAATAAATTCAGAATAAAGTGGAAAGCTTTTCATTGGCCTAACTACTAAACCAGGATCAGTTAACTAGACTGATCACAACACAACTAATTTTAGATTCGATTTATTGGAAAAAAAAGTCTTTTATTTCTAAAAGACTTTTTTTTCCAATTTCGCGGTCTGGACGGGACTCGAACCCGCGACCCCCTGCGTGACAGGCAGGTATTCTAACCAACTGAACTACCAGACCAACTGCGCTATTTAATCTTAACTTCAGGATTTAAATCAAATATATCAATAAAACCCAAAATTAATCAAACTAATACTTTTTTTATTATCGAAAACGAATCTACTCTTAAGCAAAATACATTTTCTTTTTGTTCAACCATTATGATGAGTTCAATTAACCAATCACAATACAAAAACACTTGCAATAATCTATTGGAAAAAAAAGCCTCTCATTTCTGAAAGGCTTCCCCAATATTCGCGGTCTGGACGGGACTCGAACCCGCGACCCCCTGCGTGACAGGCAGGTATTCTAACCAACTGAACTACCAGACCAACTGCGCTATTGCGGTGGCAAAGATACAATAGATTTCCGTTTCTACAAGCGTTTTTACCAATTATTTTTAAATAATTTCGAAGAAATCATCCAAACTTTTGTTTCTCAACAAGATAAGTAAGTAATATTTTTTCAAAATCATCCCCTACATCAACAGGAACGTACCGAATTCGGTTCCGCGCACAGGTTAACGCTATTTTTTTAAAATAGACTTCCGCCTCTTTTTTATAAACTTCTTGAACATTATCCGAAAAAAGAGCTACTTCCTCACCCGTTTCCACATCAATAAACTTTCTGGGCGTGTTATCAAAGTCAAAATTAAGTTCTGTTTTACGATCAATCACATGAAAAAGCACCACTTTATGTTTATTGTGACACAAATGCTGCAACGCTTCAAACAACTTTTCGTCGTCTTCCAACTGAAACATATCTGTAAATAGCACAATCATCGAGCGACGATGGATCTTTTCGGCGATTTGATGCAGAAAAGAAACCGTATCTGTAGTTTTCGCTACCTGCGGTTTTTCTAGAATAGCTTCCAATTGATTCAAAATCATTCGATGATGACGATCACTACCCTTTTCGGGCGCATAATAGTCATAATCATCAGAAAACACACTCAAACCAACCGCATCACGTTGTTTCTTGAGTAAATGCATCAACACTGCTGAAGCTAAAACAGAAAAACCTATCTTATTTTCGTAAAAATGCTGATTAGAATCCAGCTTTGGATAATGCATCGACGAGGAGTTATCTATAATAATATGACACCGCAAATTAGTTTCCTCCTCAAATCGCTTCGTATAAAGTCTATCGGTCTTTGCAAACAGCTTCCAATCAATGTGCCGAGTGCTTTCGCCTACATTATACAGCTTATGCTCTGCAAACTCAGCCGAAAAGCCATGAAACGGACTTTTGTGCATACCCGAAATAAAACCTTCGACGATTTGATTCGCCAAAAGCTCCAGATGTTGGAAACGAGCTATTTTTTCTAATTGTGATTCCATCTTCATTTCTCAAATGTATTAAAAATAATCACGAGCCATTTAATGTCACAATTTTATTTTGGATACGACCCAAGCAAAAGTGAACAAGCGAAGCAATTACACTAATTACAAACATCCTAATAAAAAATTAAAACTACAACAACTCTATTTGTTTTACAATTCAACGTAGCTAAGTCAGCTACTACGCGCAACAATTTGTCATGCTGAAAGCGTCTCAGCAAAGTTGCTCACCTATCGTGAGACGCTTTCAGCGTGACAAACAATATGGAGCTGTTTATCAATGAATAGAAAGCTATTCCTTTTAGACTACCAAAAGATAAACAGAGCTAAAACTCCAAAAAACCACAACAATTCGCAGCAAACAACTACAAAAAAAGGCTTGACTTTCGCCAAACCTTTAATATTAATTATCTTAGATTCTTTAAATATTACAATAAAGCATCTAAACTATCTGCGTAAGTCTGCTTAGGAGCTACTCCTACTTGCTTCCCTACTACTTCTCCGTTATGAAAAACCAATACTGTTGGGATATTTCTTACACCGTATTTTGCAGCAAATTCTTGATTTGCGTCTACATCTACTTTACCTACTACAACTTTACCTTCGTAATCATTGCTTAATTCTTCAATGATTGGCCCAACCATTCTACATGGTCCACACCAAGCTGCCCAAAAATCTACTAGTACTGGTTTATCTGATTTCAAAACTACTTCTTCAAAAGTAGCATCTGTTATTGCTAATGCCATATTATTTATCTTTTACTTGTTAACCCTACACTTCACTCAGGGAATTAATGATCGAGTTCCTTAACTCGAATACAAATTTAGAAATTTAAAACAAACCAAACACTATTGTTAAATTAGTTTTAACTATTTCTATATTGATAATTTTTATTAGAAGCTATTCCTGCTATCCACTATATCTCTTGTTCCGCTACCGCTACACAAGAGGATAACGCTTCTATCAGGGCTAAAAAACGCTACATTTTCAAATAAAACTCTTTAGTCAATTGAATATAATCTTCGGTATAATCATGTCTAGCAACTTCAATAATCAAATCCGAAACCACAACTTCTACTTCCGCATCGCGACCAAAAGCCAACAAACTTCTTTTTATTTCTGACTGTGGAGTACCTTTTACACGAGTGACTTTAAAAGGGTACAATTCATACTCTTTAGCTAAATCCACGAATTTCTCCTCCTCCTTAAACGGAATAACAACCGCAAAGACACCATTTTCAGACAAAAACAAATCAGCCGCCTCAATCAATTCCTCAAAAGGCATCGCATCTTGAAAACGAGCTAAATCTCGCTGCTCGACATTTGACTTATAATCTTCACTATAAAACGGCGGATTCGAAACTATCAAATCATACTCATCCTCTGGCTCTTCTACAAACTCATCCAGACCTGCATGATAGCAAAACAAACGGTCTCCCCAGGGAGAATTTTCAAAATTTCCCACGGCTTGCTCGTACGCATCTTCATCAATCTCCAAAGCATCTATTTGCTCCGCAGACGTGCGTTGCGCCAGCATCAAAGCAACAAGCCCTGTGCCTGCACCAATATCCAAAATACTAAAAGGACGATGACTAACAGGCGCCCAAGCACCCAAAAGAACACCATCGGTACCTACTTTCATAGCAGTGTTATCCTGCTCGATAGAAAATTGCTTGAATTGAAACACAGAAAAAAGATTTAAGATTGCAGATTAACGAACTATGATTTTTGATTTGTAGCAAAACATCAAAAAAAGGGGGATGATGGATAATATAATTATGGATTCAGGATTTGAGAATTATGAATTAAATGATTTGAGAATTTTAGATACATTCGAATTCTTCTTTCGACAACTTCTAACCTCTAACTCCTTACTTCAAACCTACAAGTACATTTCTACCAAACCTTCTGGAAGGTCCATGATGACTTTTTTGTTTTCACGATCGACTTCTACCAAGAAATGGTCAATCATCGGAACTAATATTTCCACATTTCCGTTCAATACTTCAAATAAAGGCTGAGCAGAAGTATCATTGACAGATTGAATCACGCCAAAGATTCCTAAACGTTGGTCTTCTATTTCAAAACCAACAACTTCGTGAAAATAAAATTTGTTACCACTAAGTCTAGGCAACATATTAAGCGGAAGGAACAACTCGTTACCCATAATGGCATCGGCATCTCCTTCGTTTTTGACTTCTTCAAAACGAATACGTAAAAAATCGTTTTTGTGAAGGGAAGAATTTTCAATAAAAAAAGGAATCAAGTGTTTGTTGCATTCAACAAACACTGATTCCAAGTTTTCGTATAACTCAGGTTCATCCGTGTCTAAATAGGCCAGAACTTCCCCTTTGAAACTAAATTTTTTAGCGATTTTACCCAAATAGAAACAATCTTCTTTACGCATTATCGCAGTTGAATTAAGCTTGAGTTTCTTCGTTAGATTCTTCAGCAGCTGGAGCCTCTTCAGCCTCAACTTCTGCAACTTCTTCTACAGCAGGTGCAGCAGCAGCAATGGCATCAGCTTCTGCCTGAGCAGCTGTAGCGATACGTTTTGCATTTACTTCTTGTTCTGCTTTGAAAGCAACAGCTTTAACATCAGCTTGCGCTTTTGACAAACCATCTTTCTTAGCATCAACAATTCCTGATTTAGATTCTAACCAAGTAGCTAATTTAGCATCAGCTTGTTCTTGAGTTAAAGCACCTTTACGAACTCCTCCATCAAGGTGGTGTTTCAATAAAGCTCCTTTGTAAGAAAGAATTGCTCTAGCAGTATCAGTTGGTTGAGCACCATTGTGCAACCATTGTACTGCGCTATCAATATTCAAATCGATAGTTGCTGGGTTAGTGTTTGGATTGTAAGTACCGATTTTCTCTAAGTATTTACCATCTCTTTTTGAGCGTGCATCTGCAGCTACAACCCAGTAAAAAGGTTTTCCTTTTTTACCGTGTCTTTGTAATCTAATTTTTACTGACATAATCTTATTGATTAAATTTTGAGGTACTCGACCTCTATTAATTAAGGGCGCAAAGATATGCTTTTTATTTTAAAAAAACTAACCGATTTTAACGACATTAATCCTGTTTTTCCATACATTTTTTATTTATAATTCTGTTTTCTACCTATAATATCATACTTTTGTTAGTCTAATAAGCATGTTTTTTATGAAAAAAGGCCTCCTATATAGCATCCTCGTTATTTGTTTCATCTCCTGTGAAGAAAACGTAAAGTTCAATAACCCATCCTTTCAAGGGGTAAAAGACAATGTTTTTTGGAGGGCAGTCACCTCCACCGCAACCATTAGCTCTGGCGGCTCACTTACCGTAAATGCATACACTAGAAACGAACAAGTGATTTTAAAAACAAATGCCACTACCGTAAAATCTTACGACCTAGGAACCAGCAACACCATTACAGCAACCTATATATTGACAGACCCTGCAGGCAACATCACTTTTGCAACAAGTACAGGAAAAGGGGACGGACAAATTACCATCACCGAATACGATAGCACTAACAAAACCATTTCAGGAACTTTTAGATTTAATGCCGTAAACACTACAAACAATCCTATTGCAGAACCTGCTTTGAATTTCCAGCAAGGAGTATTTTACAAAGTACCTACTTCTCCTTAATATTTCATAATCAATTAATCCACTACTTAAGACAAAGGCAGCTTTAGCAAATTATAAAATTAATTTATTAAATAAGCTTATTTATAGTAGATTAGAAAATATTTAGATTACATTTGCTTCAATTATTATAAATAAGCACATATGAATATTTTTGTTGGAAGCCTTCCATTCAGTATTGAGGAAGCAGATTTAAGAGAGTCTTTCGAGGCTTACGGAGCAGTTGATTCAGTTAAAATTATCACTGATAAATTTACAGGAAGAAGCAAAGGATTTGGTTTTGTTGAAATGCCAAGTGATGACGATGCTCAAAAAGCGATTGACGAATTGAACGGAGCTACTGTTCAAGGACGTACAATTGTAGTAAACAAATCTGAGCCAAAACCAGAAGGCGAAAGAAAAAGTTTTAACAACAACCGTGGTGGAGGAGATTCACGTGGTGGTTATGGTGGAAACAGCCGTGGTGGAGAAAACCGTGGTGGTGGAAACAGAGGAGGATATTAATATTTTTTTCTACAATATACCAAAAAGGGTGTCAATTTTATTGACACCCTTTTTTTATTAGCACTAAATTCTGTTTACCTCATACCAACTGGAAAGCAACTCCTGTTCCATCCAAAATTCTTATTCCTTCTCTAACACTTTTATATCTTCAACCAAAGCCTGCATACTACTGGGATCTAAACTATTATAAATACCGCGGATGATTCTGTTTTTATCTATCAAAACAAAATTTTCAGTATGAAGGAAAATAGAGCTGTCATTGTTTTCTCCTAAGTCCTCTTCGACAAAATAAAACTTTCGACCTAGATTATAGATTTCTTCTTTGTCCCCAGTAAGCAGTTTCCACTTATTGTATTGGATGTTATTTTTTTTGCCATAAGCAGCCATAACAGAAACACTATCCTTATCTGGCGTAACCGAATGCGAAACCAATTGTATCTGATTATCATTCTTAAACTCCTCCTGAATCTTAGACATACTATTGGTCATTTTTGGACAAATCCCCGGACAACTGGTAAAAAAGAAATCTACTACAGTTATTTTTCCTTCTAGATTTTTCTCTGAAAATGCTTTTCCTTCTTGGTCTACCAAATTAAATGGACGAATTTTATGAAAGGACTCACTTTCTGGAGTTTCCCAAACGGGTACAAAATCGGATGTGTTGTAATAAGGTAATTTCCTAGTTTTCTCTTGGCAAGAAAGCACCAAAACTCCCAGTAATACGATGATATAATAGTTTAACTTCATTTGGATTTCATTTTTAGTTTTTGATCTTTGAGCGTATAACACAAGTTTGATTTTTGCAAACCATATCGGCGGCCATCTTTTGCTTCGTAACTTATGTACGGCTTTCCGTTTTCGCGCCAAGCATTTTGCATACCTTCTTCCCTATCATTTTTAAAATTCAGGAACGAATATTTCCCTCCGCTTTCATACCATTGTTTTTGCAATCCTTCTCTACTATCGTCCATGTATATATAATCAAATTTTGGATTTCCATTTTCCCAGAAACCAAATGATCTACCATAAGACCTTCCTAGTTTATAAGAACGGGATTCTTTTAATTTTTCATCAAGAAAATAAGATAAACTCAAACCATGTTGTTGTCCGTTCAAAAAACTAAAAACGCATTTGACTTGATTTGGAGCATACATTTCTTTGATATAACCAGAATAGGCTCTCTTATTTAAATAATAAATTCCGTTTCCTAAAGTTAAATTTGGATCAGTAACCAAAATAGTATCTTTTGGAATCCCTATAGTAGAAACAATTAAAGACGAAGGCAATGCACCTTCGTCCTCAATCTTTTTACTACAACACGTGGTTACAATTGCAATAATCAACAAAAAAAAAATCTTATGAACTAAACGTACCTTTTGTACCATGATAACTTCCTGCTTTTAATATATAGTAACCAGAGTTCAAATAATTCACATTCGAACAATGGTAATGATAAATACCATTTGGATATTCAACTGTTGCACCAATATGACCTCCATTTGAATCCAAAGTAGAAGGATAGGTTCCGTCTTTATCTTTTCGACCATAAATTGGGAATCCATCTCTTAACCAACCAATTAATTTTGCATCGTCATCCGAAGTAAAATCTCCATTAAAATGGTAATGGTACAATCCTCCAGGACCACTATGAGCTCCTGCTCTATCAAAAGTTGTAAGGGTATTGGAATCTACAGGTACATTTCCACCTTCACGATCATTATATATTGCAACTCCATTCAATGCCATACCAATTGGTCCAAGAGAAGTCGCCTCTTTTGTAGTTGCGGCAACTGGATTGACTGGAATAGTCATCGAAAAAACTTGCGCTGAAAGACTACCGGGAGTTAGCGTTTGCCCCGTTGTTTGCGTTTCATATAATGCATGTCCAACTCCCCAATAAGGCGTTACGTGATCTGGCGTTCCGTTAGATTTCATAGTTACCGTGGTACAATCAGCAGATAACGTTACAGCCGTTTTATAATTACTACTAAAAACTGCTGGAACTGCTGTACAACCAGTAGTCGTTCCTGCATCTGTTGTAGCGTTAGTTGAGTCATCACTACTACTACAGGAGAAGCTAGTTACCGCCAAAGCAATAACACTCATACCAGTTATTATTAAATTTATTTTTTTCATTGTTGATAAGGGTTTAAATTGAATTGTTTGTTTGTTTTAATCGTTTTATTCAGTTGGTTTTTTACGCTCTGGCTTAGGCGCTTTTTTTAACTCTTCAAGACTTAAAAAGCCGTCTTTATTGGTGTCTATTTTAGTAAAATCATTTTTTATCGGGCCTTTTAGTTCCTCTTTAGATAATTTTCCGTCTTTGTTTGCGTCCATCTCTTTAATCAATTGCTCTGCTGTTGGTGGTGCTTTGCGTTCTTGATTTTCATTTGGTTGTGCAAAAGCATTGGCTGTTCCTAAAAACAATACTAGACTGCAAACTATTTTCAATATTCTATTTTTCATGATTTAATAATTAAATTGTTTTTGACTATTACAAAGTTGAGTAAATAAACAATGCACTTTTTTAGTTTTCAGTGAATGAGCGGAAATTATCTGTGAATGACGGATCTCCATAGATTGCGTTATAATTAAACACACGCAAACTAACCCATTTTATGAGTAAATCGAATATTGTTTATTTTAAATAAGTATTTACTGCGGTAGTACGTGCTGTAACATGAGCACTTAAAGCATCAATAGCAGTTTGGAAATCGGAAGTACTGTTTAAAAAAGTATAGCCTTTGACCTCTTTTATTGCATAAGGCTTAACAAGCGCTGCATAAGCAGTATACTTAGCTTTCATGGTGGTCTCATTAAAAGCATTATCGATCACACTTTTTACATAGGTATCGTACTTAGCCTTGTAAGTAGCGTCATTATACAAATACCCAATCAATGGCCAAGAAGAAGAACTCAAACCGGAGAAATTTAAAGCATAAGAACCTCCTTGGTTTCCTGTTTGTAAGGCTTCATTGTTATCCCATGGTATCCACGATAATTTTTTTGTATCAGGATTGTTGTATAAAAAATAATTATGCGTCATTCTACCATAGGTATCCCAGTTTTGAATTACCGTATTGACGGCTAAATATTTCAAAAAAGTATCGGTGTCAAAAACAGATTCTAAATTCGTTCTCCAAGCAGCAGCATCAGTTGTTCTGTTACTGGCATGCAAGGCTGTGAATAAATTTTGAATATCAGTATAATCAGCAGCGTCTTCATTTGTTTTCTTTACAAAAACCGATTGTGTAAAACTACCATTAGCGAAACTAGCACCAGTGCCATCAGGCTTGTATAAGTTTCCATCGTTGTTAGAAAACTCATCAATCAAAGTGTCATCTACTTCTTCGACCAAAGTGTACACTCCAAAGTAAGTTGGACCGTTACCATAATCAACATATACCTCGTAAATAGCAGCATGTGAACTTATAACTCCAGAGGCTCTAAAAATATCTGTAGCCACTTTTTCGCGTAACATAGATTTGTCATTGTAGTTGTTTTTTAAGCTTAATTTCTTGAAACCATAAAAACGTTGATTATCAATTTGAGGGTAAGTATCTTCATATTCGTCAAAGTCTAATTTAAAGGACAGTTTTAGATTTCCGCTAGACCAAGTAGATTGCAAGCTTGAATTCCCTTTGAATCGAACACCCACACGATACCATTCTTTTCCTTTGTAAAAAACTTCGGCTGGAACCATTAAAGGATCTTCATCTGATGATACAAGACCAGGGCCACCAGAACTTTTACCAAAAGTACCATAGGTAGCTGTCATGTCTGCAAGCATTTTTTTCCAGCGCGTACTAGTTATCACGATATCCAATCTTTTTACCGAATTATCATCAAATATTTCAACAAAATTAGGATCTGCTTTTTTACTGTGGGTCGCTGTTGTCCAATCCGGAATCTCAAATACGGTATCATCTGCTTCAACCTCTTCTATTTCTTCGACCACATCAACGGTTGAATCTTCCTTTGAACAGGATGTTACAAAAAACAGCTGAAGTGCTAGTACTAGTAAAATGGTTATTTTTTTCATAAATATTATTTTTTTGCAGTTACAATTGATTACAAATTTTGGAAAATTATCAAAGTGTATTTTTTTTATTCAGCGAACTGGCAAAAGAAATCTGTAAACGCCATTAGTCACTCTACAGACTTTTGTTCTACAAGGATTAAAAACGCTTTATTTGGAAATTGATTCATTTTTATTTTATTTATTTGCAGTATGAATAAATTAAATAGAACCGTTTTTCAGCTTTTTCTGTGGGCTGCCGTTTGGATAATTCTTGGAATTAATCAACGAAAAATCATGCACTTTTTTAACGAAAATTGGCTTGCTTATTTATTACAAGCAGTGCTAATTATTGTGCTTGTTTACCAAGTAGCTCCACAATTTCTATTCAAAAAAAAATACATTTCTTTCACCTTAATATCCCTCGGATCCTTACTTATATCGGCTATAATTTCTACAAGTATTATGCAACCCCACATCGGTGGAAGAATGCAACGCCAAGCACCAGGAATGGAAATGCCGCCACCGCCACCAAGCGACGGTAGAGGTGAAATCGAAGGTTTGCGACAAAACAATTTGCCTTCACCTATCATGATCAATTTGCTAATGTTAAGCGTCTCCTATATTTTGGCTATTTTTTTAGAAACGTTTTCTTTTGCTCAAAAAAAAGAAGAAGATCTTATTTTGAGTAAAAGCGAGAATATCGAAAATGAATTGAAGTTTTTGAAGTCACAAATCAATCCTCATTTTTTATTTAACTCTTTGAATAATATTTATTCGCTCTCTATGATTGATTCGAATAAAGCGCAGCAGAGTATCCTGTATCTTTCAGACATGCTGCGATATGTTTTGTACGATTGTGAAAAACCATTGGTATCTATCGAAAGAGAAGTAACGTACATTAAAGATTTTATCCAATTATTTTTATTGAAAAGCAGTAAAAAATATCCAATTGAAACTCAATTTTTTATCGAAAATAATGCAGTACAAATTGCTCCTATGCTCCTTATTCCTTTTGTAGAAAATGCTTTCAAACACAGTAATATTGAAAATATTGAAGAATCGTTTATCAAGATTAACATCCATTCTTCTGACGATGCCATTCTCTTTAGTGTCGAAAACACTTTCAAAAAAGGCCCAAAAGTTCAAGATGCCGTTGGAGGAATTGGCATACAAAATGTAAAAAAACGTTTAAACTTATTATATCCAGACAAACATACATTAGTCATTTCAGAAATTAATAGTACTTTTAAAGTTGAACTAAAAATTAACACGAATGCTTAAATGTATCGTTATTGATGATGAAGAATTGGCTCGGAAATTAATTGAAAGCTATATCGAAAAATTAGATTTTTTGACGTTGGCTGGTTCATTCGAAAATCCTTTGGACGCCATGAATCTTCTTAAAAAAGAAACTATTGATGTTGTTTTTTTAGATATTCAAATGCCACAAATTAAGGGAACTGACTTTGCGAAATTGATTCCACCAACTGCAAATATTATTTTCACAACTGCTTATTCTGATTATGCTTTAGAGGGATTTGAACTAAGCGCTACCGATTACTTACTAAAACCTATTGGGTTTGATCGTTTTTTGAAAGCAGTTCAGAAAATTAAAAAAGAAACAATTCCCGTTCTGGATAGCATTACCGTAAAATCGGGTTATGATTTATTCAAATTAAAATACGCCGACATCACCCATATCGAAAGCGATAGTGAATACGCTGTTTTTCATACTGACAGCAAAAAAGTAATGAGTTTGCAGTCTCTAAAATCATTAGAAAAAACCTTAGACCCAGCAGTTTTTATTAGAGTTCATCGTTCTTATATCATTAACAAAACCAAAGTTACTGGTATGAAAAGTAGAGATTTATTTTTAGGAACCATTGCTATTCCAGTTAGTGATAGTTATTATGAATTGGTAAAAAAAGAGCTATTCGGGTAGGGTTATTACGCAGAGATTTTCCCAAAGCTCTTTTGCTAATCTTCGTGTCTTTTCTGTGCATCTTTGCGAAACAGCCTTCAACAAAAAAGCTGCCCCGAATTAACGAGACAGCTCTTCTACTATAGTGTTTTTAAATATTAGATATTAGCAGCTAACCAATCTCCAACTTCTTTAGTTCCGTATGCTTTTCCACCGTCTGCAAGATCTTCAGTAACGATTCCTGCTTCTAGTGCTTTGTTTACTGCATCTCTCATGGCTTGACCTTCTTCCATCAATCCGAAGTTTTCGAACATCATAGCAGCCGATAAAACAGTAGCCATAGGGTTAGCAATATTTAATCCAGTTGCTTGTGGGTAAGAACCGTGAATAGGCTCAAATAAAGCTATTTTATCTCCCATAGATGCAGACGGCATTAATCCCATAGATCCAGAGATTACCGAAGCTTCATCTGTTAAGATGTCTCCAAATAAGTTCTCCGTAATTAATACATCATAAGAATTTGGCCATTGTACCAAACGCATGGCTACAGCATCAACAAATTCGTAAGAAACAGTCACTTCTGGATAATCTTTTTCCATAGCTTGTACAGTTTCTCTCCATAAACGAGATGTTTCAAGTACGTTTGCTTTGTCTACACAACATAATTTTTTTGAACGAGTCATTGCCAATTCAAAACCTTTTTTAGCTAAACGCTGTACTTCATGTCTTGTGTACACACAGTTGTCAAAAGCAGTTTCTCCACCGTCTCTTCTTCCTTTTTCTCCAAAGTAAATACCTCCTGTTAACTCTCTCAAGAAAACCAAGTCAGTACCTTCGATACGCTCTCTTTTTAAAGGAGATTTATCTAACAAAGAAGGGAATGTAAATGTAGGACGTACATTGGCGAACAAACCTAATTTTTTACGCATTAACAATAATCCTTGCTCTGGACGAACTGGTGCAGATGGATCATTATCGTATTTTGGGTGACCAATAGCTCCAAAAAGAACAGCATCAGCATTTACACATATCTCATGCGTTTCATCAGGATAAGGAACTCCTACTGCATCAATCGCAGCAGCACCAGTCAAAGCTGGTTTCCATGTGATTTCATGTCCAAATTTTTTCGCAATTGCATCAGATACTTTTACTGCTTGATCAATTACTTCTGGTCCGATTCCGTCCCCTGCTAAAAGTGCGATATTATATTTCATCTATTTTATTTTTTAAAGTTTCTAAGATTCTGAGTTTCTAAGTTTCTAAGTTTTTGCAACTTTATAGCTTAGTATATTACGGTTCCAAATCCCTAAATTTCTGAGTTTCTAAGTCTTTTTTAAATCTTAGAAACTTAGTCGCTTAGCAACTTAGTACCTTATTTTTAATTTGCGGCAACATTCAGCATTTTTTGAGTAGCGATAATTGCCGCTACCGTTTGGTCTGAATCCAAACCACGTGTTTTATATTCTTTACCTTCAAATATCCAGGTAATAACTGTTTCACACAAAGCATCCGAACTACTTCCAGGAGGAATCCTCACCGCATAGTCAATTAACTTAGGTAATTCTAATTTTTTGCTTTTGTAAATTTTTGCCAGAGCATTCATAAAAGCATCAAATTGTCCGTCACCTTGAGCATGCTCTTCGATGATTTGACCATCCATTTTCAAACATAAAGTGGTTGAAGGACGCATGCCTTTGGCATGAGACAATAAGTACGATTCGAAAGTGATTTTCTCCTCATACGCATGACTGCCTAAAACATCCGAAATGATATAAGGTAAATCCTCTTTGGTTACCGTTTCTTTTTTATCACCCAACTCAATGATACGTTGCGTCACTAATTTCAAATCTACATCATTTAGCTTTAGCCCTAATTCTTGAAGATTTTTTTCAATGTTGGCTTTGCCCGAAGTTTTACCTAAAGCATATTGTCTTTTACGTCCAAAACGTTCTGGAAGTAAATCATTGAAATATAAGTTTTTCTTATTGTCACCATCGGCGTGAATACCTGCCGTTTGTGTAAATACATTGTCTCCAACAATAGGTTTGTTAGCAGGGATTCTATATCCCGTAAACGCTTCTACCAATTTACTTACCGAGTACAAAGAAGTTTCTTTGACACCAATACTAATCTCAGGCATAAAGTCATTGATAACCGCAACCGTACTAGCAAGAGGTGCGTTTCCGGCACGCTCTCCCATTCCGTTTACTGTTACGTGCAAACCGTGAATTCCTGCTTTTATAGCTTCCATGACATTCGACACACTTAAATCGTAATCGTTATGTGCGTGGAAATCAAAATGAATATTTGGATATTTTTTAGTAATGGTCGAAATAAATTCGAACGTATCCGAAGGAATCAACACCCCTAAAGTATCTGGAAGTAAAATTCTTTTTACGGGTTGCGTACTGATGAAATCCAAATATTGAAACACATATTCTGGCGAATGATGCATTCCGTTACTCCAATCTTCAAGATAGACATTGGTTGCGATTCCGTTCTCATTGGCAAGAGCAATACTTTCGGCAATTTCGCCAAAATGTTGTTCAGGAGTTTTTTTAAGTTGGTGTACCAAATGATTCAAAGAGCCTTTGGTCAACAAATTTTGAACTTTCGCGCCTGACTTTTTCATCCATTCGATAGAAAGACCTTTATCAACAAAAGTCAATACCTCAATTTTATCAGTATATCCTTTCTGTTCAGCCCAAGCCATAATTCCTTTTACACCTTCAAATTCCCCTTCACTAACACGAGCCGAAGCAATTTCGATACGATCAACCTGTAACTCTTCTAATAATAATTGGGCAATGGTTAATTTTTCTGCAGCAGAAAAAGAGACTCCGGAGGTTTGTTCACCATCACGAAGCGTTGTATCCATTATTTCAATTTTTCTTTTCTCCATTATCTATTAGATGCTAATACGATTGTATTTTTCAATGTTAAAATAAATGAAAGTATATAATCGTAAAAGCAGTTACTAAACTCAATTGATCCAATCAAGCTTAGTAACTGCGTATTTATTAATTATTTTTTATTTAGAAAGGAAGCTTCTCTGCAAAAGTCACAATATCTTCTTTGATATTTTGTAGATAATCGATATCATCATAACCATGCAACATATTATTCTTTTTGTATCCGTTGATATCAAAAGATTCTTTATCACCTGAAGCTTTCAAAGTAATCGTTTGCTCTTGCAAGTTGATTTCTAATTCAGTTTTAGGATCCGCTTCGATTGCTGCAAATATTTTAGCTGCAAATTCAGCACTTACTTGTACTGGCAAAACACCAACATTCAAACAGTTTCCTTTGAAGATATCCGCAAAGAAAGAAGAAACTACTGCACGGAATCCGTAGTCGTACACTGCCCAAGCAGCGTGCTCACGAGAAGAACCTGAACCGAAGTTTTTCCCTCCTACCAAGATTTTCCCTGAGTAAGTTGCGTCATTCAATACAAAATCAGCTTTTGGAGTATCATCTCCATTGTATCTCCAGTCACGGAAAAGGTTGTCTCCAAAACCTTCACGTTTCGTAGCTTTCAAGAAACGAGCAGGAATAATTTGGTCTGTATCTACGTTTTCAATAGGTAGTGGCACTGCACTACTGGTAAGGATATTAAATTTATCGTATGCCATTGTTATTTTTGATTTTTGATTAACGATTTTTGAATTCAGATTTGCACTGTGTGGAAATTGAATGTCAAAACCTAAAATCTTATATTTTATAAAAATTAAATGTTTTGTAAAAGAATCATAAACAAATGACGATTGATTTTTAAATCTTAAATCAAAAATCGTTAATCATCATTCTTAAATCTTTTACATCAACTCTCTTGGATCAGTCAATTTCCCAGTAACCGCTGCTGCTGCTGCCATAATTGGAGAAGCTAACAATGTTCTTGAACCTGGACCTTGACGACCTTCAAAGTTTCTGTTTGAGGTACTTACTGCATACTTTCCAGCAGGTACTTTATCATCGTTCATTGCTAAACAAGCGGAACAACCTGGTTGACGTAAAACGAAACCAGCTTCAGTAAGAATATCTAACAATCCTTCTTCTTTGATTTGTGCTTCAACAACGTGAGAACCTGGAACCAACCAAGCCGTAACGTTATCTGCTTTTTTGCGACCTTTTACAATTTCTGTAAACGCTCTAAAGTCTTCGATACGTCCGTTTGTACAACTTCCTAAGAAAACATAATCAATCGGTTTCCCAATCATTACATCATCTTCGCCAAAGCCCATATATGCTAATGACTTTTTGTAAGTTTCAGCTCCACCTTCTACATCTTTAGCAGATGGAATATGTTTAGAAATACCAATTCCCATTCCAGGATTAGTACCATAAGTAATCATTGGCTCGATGTCTGCAGCGTCAAAATTCAATTCAGAATCAAATTTAGCGTCAGCATCTGTTTTTAATGTTTTCCAGTAAGCAACAGCTTTAGTCCAAGCTTCTCCTTTAGGAGCATGCAAACGACCTTCTAAGAAATCGAATGTTTTTTGGTCTGGAGCAATCATACCTCCACGAGCACCCATTTCGATACTTAAGTTACAAACTGTCATACGACCTTCCATAGACATTTCTTCGAATACATTTCCTGCGTATTCTGCAAAATAACCTGTTCCTCCTGAAGTCGATAATTTTGAAATAATATATAAGGCTACATCTTTTGGTCCCACACCTTTACTCAACGTTCCGTTTACGTTGATACGCATTTTCTTTGGTTTAGGTTGCATGATACATTGTGTAGAAAGTACCATCTCTACCTCTGAAGTACCAATACCAAAAGCAATCGCTCCAAAAGCACCGTGAGTAGATGTATGTGAATCTCCACAAACAATAGTTGCACCAGGCAATGTAATTCCGTTTTCAGGACCTACAACGTGTACAATTCCATTTTTCGCATGACCTAATCCCCAGTGTGAAATACCATATTCAGCAGCATTGTCTTCTAATGCTTTTAATTGAGTTGCAGATAAAAAATCTTCAACTGGTAAATGCTGGTTAATTGTTGGTGTATTGTGATCCGCAGTAGCAAAAGTACGCTCTGGATATAAAACTGAAACACCTCTAGATTTTAAACCTAAGAAAGCCACAGGACTAGTTACTTCATGGATGAAATGACGGTCAATAAAAAACACATCTGGTCCATCTTCAATTTTGCGCACAACGTGCGAATCCCATACTTTGTCAAATAATGTAGTACTCATTTTTAATATTTTTTAAGTGTAATTCTATTCACAATACCAGTTAACTAACTGTAATTGTAATAACAAAGGAACAAAATTACTAAAAAGAAACCATGTTGTCAATTGGGTTTATACATTATATACGATACCCAAAATGATTTTGAACCAACATCGAACTTATTTTGGCTAGTTTACAATTTTATTTCGTTTTTTTAATCTTGTTTTTACTGCTGTTAATACTATCTAATTTTAGTGCTTTTATTTTTTTGAAAAAATACAAAATATTAACCTAATCATTGAAAAACCATTAAAAATCGCAACATTTTTAAAAAAATAACTCGAAAAATAAATTATTACACTTTCATTTCCTATAAATTTGACTTGTCTTAAGTTATACAATAGGCTTCAATTCTTTCTCTAAAATGTATCTTTTTATCGAAATTTATACATTGATTTTTTACTAAATTCTACGACATCCAAATCCTAATTATCTTTTGATTTCAAGAATTTACTGTACTATAATGGCTGAATTATTAATTATAAAATTTAACTACAAATTATTAATTTGCATTTAATTTCTTACCTACACATGTCCTTTAATAAACTGCTGAAAAAATATTTTTCTCCTTTTTTTCACTGATTTACATTACCCTAAAAGAAAACACTTTTACACCTAACTAAATAACCCGCAATAAATTACAGATACAAACAGCTATCAAATATAAATTTCTCGATGAAAAACAAGTATTGCAATTCCTAAAATCATCTGTAACCTCATATACCTGCATTTTTTAAACTCTTAGTTTTTCATTAATTTGCTACAAATTTATTCCTATTTATTGTAGTTGGTAACATGCTCCTTTTAATATTCATTTCTTCGATGAATCCTAACGAGAACGGCTTTGCTATTAGGAAATTAATAGACATAGAAATATGATTTTATCTAAATGGTTACAATTTATAAAGCCTAACTTCAAGTTCTATCAGGACGGCTTTTTTGAGTTCCCTTTTTTGGCGAATACGCCAGAATTAATGATAGAGGCAACAATAAAAACACCCGGAAGCAAACATGATCCTAAGGAACAGATTGTTTACAGAAACAATCCATTTATAAAAGGTACTTTCCGTTATCGAAAAATAGAAGACGGTTGTTGGCTAACCATAACTAAGCTTCAATTCAAACAAAACACTTTAATTAAAACCGTTTACGACAAAGATATCCCTAGTGAACATCATACCCTTACTTTCACTTTGTACGAAAGTCAGGTTAAATTACAAAATAAGTTTATCGACAACATGCCTTTCCATAATAAATTTTGGGGGTTCAAAAAACCAGGAACAGAGGTAGGTGCTTATTTTTACAAAGGCTCTAAATGTGAGTTTTATATTTATCACTTTAGTCCCGACTGGATAAAAAGAAATATTCCTTTGGATAAATTAACGCCAGATCTTCCGTTCAAAAAGTTTTTGAATTCAGACAAAGGCTTTATATCCTACCAAGATATTGTTCTAAATGCCGAAGAGTTGTCGCATGAAATTGAAGATACTTTTAAAAATTACAACACTAATATTCTTAGCGAAACTTTATTAAAATCACAGACATTGAGTTTGGTCTCTACTTTTTTTAAGAATGCTTTTGCTGATTTACGAAAGCAAAATTTTGAAGCCAAAGACGGAGTAGATTATAAAAAAATAGCCAATTGTGAACGGTTAATTTCTACAAATTTAGCAGAACCTTTTATAGGTATTGAGGCTGTTGCAAAGAAATTAAATCTATCACCTTCAAAACTTAAAACAGATTTTAAATTGGTTTATGGCACATCAATATTGCGGTACAATATTGATAAAAAAATGCAGTTTGCCATGCAATTACTACTAAATACCGATATGCAAATCAAACATATCGCCCAAGAAGTTGGCTATGAAAGTCCAAGTAAATTTAGTGCTACTTTCAAGAAAAAGTTTGATAAACTCCCCTCAGAAGTACGCCCTGATTATTCATTAAACTAATAGTAGTTTTTGATAAAAACCAATGTTGAAGTTATATATGCAAACGGAAAAGCACTATTTACTAAAATTGTAAATAGTTCGCAAATAGTATTAACACCTGATATTTACTTTATTAAAATCAGTTTTAACGAAGGTATAGTTGCTTAAAATAATAATTTTGGTTAAAGAGACAGTGCCCAATATTATTTTGGGCCAGCTTTTTTAATTTCTATAATATAGAGAAAGTAGTTCATTCCCTCACTCCAACACAAATACCCTTCACTTCATAATTTCTCAAAATTTCCATATTTTCTCTATAGCTATTTTACTCCTTTATAACCTATTAACTCACAACCCAAAATCATGTTTAAATAAACATGCAAAATATTTTTTAAAGTTTCTACCCAATTAGTACCTCTGTCCTTCTTCTCGTCTTTTTGTTAATAACTTACCTTTCCTTTAGCCTAAAAAAACCCTAAATTTGAAATTCATTTTTCGGGAAGCCGTTGAATTATAACCACCTCAATAACAGCTATGTATTTAATATTTGATACGGAAACTACTGGATTACCAAAGCGTTGGGACGCGCCCATAACCGATTCTGCTAACTGGCCGCGTTGTATTCAGATTGCATGGCAGTTGCATGATGAGATGGGAAAACTGGTAGAGCATGAGGATTATTTGGTACAGCCAGAGGGGTTTAACATTCCGTATGATGCCGAGCGTATTCACGGGATTTCGACCGAGTTGGCGCAGCATGACGGTATTCCGTTGGCGGAAGTTTTGGAGAAATTCAATGTCGCTTTGGGGAAAGCCAAATTTATTGTGGGTCAGAATCTAGGTTTTGATGTGAATATTATGGGGGCGGAGTTCCACCGACTTTCGGTTGAAAGTCCGATGGCTTCGATGCCGGTTTTGGATACGTGTACCGAGGTTACTGCCAAATTATTGCAATTGCCTGGTGGTCGTGGTGGAAAATTCAAACTACCAACCTTAACCGAATTACACCAATATTTATTCAACGCTCCCTTTGGCGAAGCACACAACGCAACTGCCGATGTGGAGGCAACGACTCGTTGTTTTTTAGAGTTAATTCGAAAAGAAATTTTCACTAAAGAAGAACTGGATGTTCCTGGTTCGTACTTTGTTGATTTCCAAAATAAAAACCCAAGAGAGATTCAGCTTATTGGGTTAAAGCACATCAACCTTAAGCAAGCGTCGGAGAAAATTCGTCAGCAATTTGGGGACACAACTACTCAAACGGTTTCAAAACAGGAACTAAACGAGAACAAAGCCGTTTTGACCGATGTGCCGTATGCGCATTTACACAACCACACCCAGTTTTCGGTTTTACAATCAACGATTGGTATTGCAGACATTGTGAAGGCTACCGCCAAATTCAAAATGCCTGCGGTTGCCATGACCGATACGGCCAATATGATGGGGGCTTTTCACTTTGTGAGTGCGGTGATGAACCACACCAAAGCAGCCAAAGCCAAAAATGCAGCCTTGATTGAAAACGGCGAAGAACCGACTGAAACCGAAATCAAACCGATTGTAGGTTTGGAGTTCAACATTTGCGAAAACCATTTGGACAAGTCCAAAAAAGACAATGGGTACCAAGTGGTGTTGTTGGCCAAAAATAAAAATGGGTACCATAATTTGGCCAAAATGGCATCAATTGCCAATATCAATGGTTTTTATTATGTGCCTCGTATTGACAAAAAATTGGTCGAGAAATACAAGGAAGATATCATGGTGCTCTCGGGAAACTTGTACGGAGAAATTCCGGGTAAGATTTTGAACTTGGGAGAAAACCAAGCCGAAGAAGCTTTGATTTGGTGGAAAGAGCAGTTTGGAGCTGATTTTTACCTCGAAATCATGCGTCACAACCAAGAGGACGAAAACCGTGTGAACAAAACCTTGATTGCTTTTGCTCGAAAACATGACGTAAAATTAATCGCTTCCAACAACACCTATTACGTAAATAAAGAGGATGCCAACGCACACGATATTTTGTTGTGTGTAAAAGACGGAGAAAAACAAGCTACCCCAATTGGGCGTGGACGCGGATACCGTTATGGCTTACCCAATCAAGAATACTATTATAAGTCGGGTGACGAGATGAAGCAAATTTTTGCCGACTTGCCCGATGCAATTATCAATATTCAGGAAATTATTGACAAGGTCGAAGTGTATTCTTTGTACCGAGATGTATTGTTACCTAAATACGATATTCCGCAAGAATTTGTAAATCCCGAAGATGATTTAGATAATGGGGTACGTGGTGAAAATGCGTATTTGCGTGACTTAACAATGATTGGAGCTCGAAAACGATATGGCGAAATAACCGAATCGATTCAGGAGCGATTGGATTTTGAGTTGTTGACCATTTCGAACTCAGGATACCCTGGTTATTTCTTGATTGTTCAGGATTTTATTGCCAAGGCGCGAGAGATGGACGTATCTGTGGGACCTGGACGTGGTTCGGCAGCGGGTTCTGCCGTTGCGTATTGTTTAGGAATTACGAATATTGACCCGATTAAGTACGATTTGCTTTTTGAGCGTTTCTTGAATCCCGACCGTGTGTCTATGCCCGATATTGATATCGATTTTGATGATGAAGGTCGTGGTCGTGTTATGGATTATGTAATCAATAAATACGGAGCCAATCAGGTGGCACAAATTATCACTTATGGTAAAATGGCGACCAAATCCGCGATTCGTGATACGGCGCGTGTACTGGATTTACCACTATTTGAAGCCGATAGGATTGCGAAGCTGATTCCTGCAATGATGCCTGGGAAATGGAATCTAGCACGTTTCCTTTCTGAACCAGAAGACGAGGTTAGAAAAGCACTAAAAGGTCCTGACGAATTTGACTTGGTCAAGGAATTAATAGCCATTGCCAACGGTGATGATTTGGCTGCCGAAACGATTCAGCAAGCAAAAATTCTAGAAGGTTCGATGCGTAACACGGGAATTCACGCCTGTGGGGTGATTATCACACCATCAGATATTACCAATTACGTTCCGGTTACCACCGCCAAGGATTCCGATTTATATGTAACCCAATTTGACAACTCTGTAGCCGAAAGTGCCGGATTGTTGAAGATGGACTTCTTGGGTCTGAAGACCCTTACTTTGATAAAAGACACCGTTAAACTGGTAAAATATAGAAACGATATTACGCTCGATCCTGACACCTTCCCTATTGATGATGTCAAGACCTACGAGCTGTTTCAGCGTGGAGAAACCGTTGGGATTTTCCAATACGAGTCACCCGGAATGCAGAAATACATGAAGGAATTGAAACCCACCGTTTTTGGGGATTTAATTGCCATGAATGCCTTGTATCGTCCAGGTCCATTAGAATATATTCCTTCTTTTGTTCGAAGAAAAAATGGCGAAGAAGAAATCAAATACGATCTAGATGCCTGCGAAGAATACCTTGGCGAAACCTACGGAATTACCGTGTACCAAGAGCAGGTGATGCTTTTGTCTCAATCTTTGGCTGGATTTACCAAAGGGGAAGCCGACGTTTTGCGTAAAGCAATGGGTAAGAAACAGAAGGAAGTACTAGATAAAATGAAACCTCAATTTGTCAAACAAGCGGCAGAAAAAGGACATGACCCTGTAGTCTTGGAGAAAATCTGGAAAGACTGGGAAGCCTTTGCGAGTTATGCCTTTAACAAATCGCACTCTACTTGCTACGCATGGATTGCCTACCAAACTGCTTACCTAAAAGCACACTACCCTGCCGAATATATGGCGGCGGTATTGTCCAATAACATGAACGACATCAAACAAGTTTCGTTCTTCATGGAAGAATGCAAACGCATGGGATTGCAAGTTTTGGGTCCAGATGTCAATGAATCTTTCTATAAATTTACCGTAAATGATGAATATGCTGTTCGTTTTGGAATGGGAGCCGTCAAAGGAGTGGGTTCTGGCGCTGTAAACACAATCGTAGAACATAGAAAAGACGGTCGATACAAATCGATTTTTGACTTAGCAAAACGTATTGATTTGCGTGCCGCCAACAAAAAAGCATTTGAAAACCTAGTACTCGCTGGAGGTATGGACTGTTTTGGAGACACTCACCGTGCACAATATTTCCACGATGATGGCGACGGAATTACCTTCTACGAAAAAGCCATTCGTTATGGTGCTAAGTTTCAAGAAAATGAAAATTCCTCGCAAGTAAGTTTGTTTGGTGAAGCCTCTGAAGTCCAAATTGCCGAGCCTGTTGTGCCGCCTTGCGAGGATTGGAGCACCATGGAAAAACTCGCCAAAGAGAAAGAAGTTGTCGGGATATACATCTCTGGACATCCATTGGACGATTTCAAGTTCGAAATGAAAAACTTCTGTAATGTCAGACTCGAAGCGCTTAAAAACCTGCACCTGCACGTAAGCAAACCGCTCGCAATCGCCGGAATCGTAAATAACGTGCAACACAAAGTCGCCAAAAACGGAAAAGGTTGGGGAATCTTTAACCTCGAAGGCTATGACGAAAGTTATGAGTTCAAGATTTTTGGTGAAGAATACCTTAAATTCCGTCATTTCTTCTTGCAAAACAACTTCGTTTACATCAAATTGATGGTCAAAGACGGTTGGGTAAACCAAGATACGGGCAAGAAAAGCGACCCCCGAATCGCATTTACAGAGGTAAGACAACTGCAAGATGTACTGGCTGCGTTTGCCAAAAGACTGATCATTATTCTAAACATTACCGATTTACAGACGGATTTCATTCACCATTTGAGCCGTATTTTCCAAGAACACAAAGGCGACCATCAAGTCACTTTTGACATCATGGAACTGGACCGCATCAAGAAAATGGTCGAAGTGGAACCAATTACTATCGAAACCGAAGATGATTTTGTAGAAGACGTAAGCGATGACGCTGAAAGCGAAACAGGAACCATCAAAACACCTGAAATGACCGAAGTGGAAGAGGTTAAGGTTATAACCCGACTAAGCATGCCAAGCCGCAGACTGAAAATCAATATCACCAATGAGCTATTGATCGAACTCGAAAAAATGCAAATCAACTTTAAGTTGAATTAAAAGGTTTAGGAGCAGAAAGATTTGGCTTTTTCAGGAAAGTCTGTCCCTGCTCTCCACTGTATCTCTTGTATTTGCTACCGCAATACAAGAGGATGCCGTTTCGATCAGGGCTATGAAAGGAAATTGGGAATATAAATTATTACAAAACAAATGAATGAACTACTTTATCAAAAATATTTAGACAAAGATTTTTTAATTGAATTTGAAAATTACAATTTACTGATGGAGGATTTTCTTTTAAAAAACTTCATTAAATATCATAGAAGCATTGATAATAATACAGATCTAAAATTATTAAACGATAAAGATCTTTTGAACTTCAGCAAGACCTTTCATCAAGAAGCTACCTTCTATCCTCAAAGTTTCAGAACATCATTTTTCATACAAATGTTTTCAGTTCTTGAATACGAACTTAAAATAATCTGCACTACGCATTCTAAAATTAATCAAAAAGAATTTTCAATTGAAAATTTAAAAGGGAACAGTGAGATAGAAAAAGCAAAATTTTACTTAAAAAAAGCAGTAAATCTAAATTTAAATGAAATTGAACCTGAATGGAATTACCTTGACACAATGCGAAAAATCAGAAATAGAATTGTTCATGGAGATGGAGAAATTAACCAAAAACATAGAGATTGGGATAGAATATATAATTTCATAAATTTGAATAAAAATCTTTTAGGATTCAGAAATTCTGCAGAATATTTAGAAAAAAAAGAATTTGAACTATTATATGATTATAATTCCTTTTTCAAATTAGACATTCAAAATCATGACTTTAACCAACAAATGATTTTAAATTTAAAACAATTTTTTAATAAATTAATTTTAAGTTTATTAAATAATGAGCATGCCTAAATCTATACTTCGAATAACACATAAAGAATCACGACACTAATAAATATTGTTTATTTTGAAAACAACAAAACAAGTAATAGATGACCTCTATAACAAATGAACAAATTATGATTGTACAGAACAAAAACGATGAACCATTAACTGTGACTGAATATAAAAAAACTATCCTAAAACGAATTGAAGACGTTAAAAGTGGAACAGCTAAGACTTTTACTTCTGAGCAAGTTTTAAATCGAATCTTAAAAAAATGATACTCCAAATGTAAATTTACGCAATAAGTAATTTGTGGAAATTAGCGGAATTTGTGGTTAGCTTTTTTTTAACAAAGACTTTAAAACATTACAAACCCCACACATATCCCATATATTTTCCTTAAATTTAGTTTTGAAACCCAATCAAAACTACTGCGCCATGAAACCAGACTTATTTCAAGCCCCAGATTATTATTTATTAGATGATTTATTGACCGAAGAGCACAAATTAGTTAGAGAATCGGCAAGAGCTTGGGTTAAGAAAGCGGTTTCACCCATCATCGAAGATTACGCTCAACGAGCCGAATTCCCCAAAGAACTCATTCCTGGTTTGGGTGAAGTTGGCGGTTTTGGTCCTTATATACCAACCGAATATGGTGGCGCAGGATTGGACCAGATTTCCTATGGCTTAATCATGCAGGAACTAGAGCGAGGGGATTCTGGGATTCGCTCTACCGCTTCGGTACAATCATCATTGGTGATGTACCCTATTTGGAAATATGGAAATGAAGAACAACGAAAAAAGTACTTACCTAAACTCGCTACAGGTGAATTCATGGGCTGCTTTGGCTTGACGGAACCCAATTACGGTTCGGATCCAGGGAGTATGATTACCAACTTTAAAGACAAAGGGGATTATGTAGTTTTGAACGGTGCCAAAATGTGGATTTCCAATGCACCCTTTGCAGATATCGCCATCGTTTGGGCAAAAGATGAATCGGGCCGCATACATGGACTTATTGTAGAGAGAGGCATGAAAGGCTTTACTACTCCCGAAACCCACAACAAATGGTCCTTACGTGCTTCGGCTACAGGCGAGTTAATCTTTGACAATGTCAAAGTTCCTAAAGTCAATATTTTACCCAACAAATCTGGACTTGGCGCACCTTTGGGTTGTTTGGATTCTGCCCGTTACGGGATTGCTTGGGGGGCGATTGGAGCAGCAATGGATTGTTACGACACCGCTTTACGCTACGCCAAAGAGCGCATCCAGTTTGACAAACCGATTGCAGGAATGCAATTGCAACAGAAAAAACTTGCCGAAATGATTACCGAAATCACCAAAGCCCAATTGCTAACTTGGCGATTAGGCGTTTTACGCAACGAAGGCAAAGCGACTACAGCTCAAATCTCGATGGCGAAGCGAAATAATGTAGACATGGCTATCGAAATTGCTCGTGAAGCTAGACAAATTCTAGGCGGAATGGGAATTACTGGCGAATACTCCATCATGCGCCACATGATGAACCTAGAGTCAGTGATTACTTATGAAGGGACACACGACATTCACTTATTAATTACTGGAATGGATATTACTGGGATTTCTGCGTTTAAATGATATTTTATCTAAATCCTCTAATACAATTCAAAACCCTAACGTATCACCATAATTCATTATACATTAGACTCTTAAAAACCATACCCAAATTAATTTCGTATATTAAGACATAGCGCTTCACATTAAACAGCTATTAAAGAATTAATAAAATTAACCTAAACCGTAAATAAAACTTGAAGCTTAATTATATTTACACTAAAACTATCCCAAATGAACATTCAACATATCAATAACAGTATCCAGAATCAAAAGAATATACTGTTACAGCACCCACTTTACAACAGAGTAAAAACCATAGAAGATTTACATGCTTTTCTAGAAGGCCACGTCTATGCAGTTTGGGATTTTATGTCTTTATTGAAAGCACTACAATCTAAGTTGACGTGTACCACTACACCTTGGTTTCCGACTACCAATCCTCAAACCAGGTATTTGATTAACGAAATTGTACTTGCCGAAGAAACCGATTTAACAATTGACGGTCGTCGTCAAAGTCATTACGAAATGTATATTGAAGCGATGCAAGATTGTGGTGCTAACACAAGCGAAATCGAACATTTTTTAAATGAAATCAATTCGCTTAAAAATATTTTTGTAGCGATTAAAACCAGTCATTTACATCCTGGAATCAAAGCATTTTTGGATTTTACTTTCACGGTTATCGAACATGGAAAACCGCATGAAATTGCCGCTGCATTTACCTTTGGTAGAGAAGATTTGATTCCGAGTATGTTTACGTCCATCATCAAGAGATTTCAAGAAAATTTAACTGAAACTGATTTGTCAAAATTGGTATACTATTTTGAAAGACATATCGAATTGGACGCTGATGAGCATGGTCCAATGGCCATGGAGATGATCACAGAACTTTGTAAAAATGACCCAATTAAATGGAAAGAAGTAGAAGAAGTTTCAATTCTAGCTTTAGAAAAACGCATTGGCCTATGGAATGCTATTGAAGAGCAAATCTCGCAAAAAGTAACTATGGCATAAAACCATAAAGTATATTTCACCGTAACTATGAATAGGTAGCAATTTAAATTCAACCTATATGAAAACAATAATAATCATGATAGTTACGGTATTAACAACTTTTTTTCTTAGCAATTGTAGCGTTGAAAATCCCGCTGCCAAAAGCACCATTTCAACTACTCCTCAAAACGATATAAACCTCCATTATCTAGCCTTGGGCGATTCCTATACTATTGGTCAAAGCGTTTGTTCGACTTGTAAATTCCCCGAACAACTTAAATATCAACTAGCAAACCATCCTCAAAACCAAAATTACAGCCTTGATGTTATTGCTAGAACAGGCTGGACAACCAGCAACTTAATAAATGCAATTAAAGACCAAAGCCCCAGCACAGATTACGATTTAGTTAGTCTGCTCATCGGTGTTAACAATCAATTTCAAGGTATTGATTTTAGTATTTACGAAAAAGAATTTCCTGAATTAATAGCTAAAAGCATTTCATTAGCTAAAGGAAACAAAAAAAGAGTAATCGTACTTTCTATTCCTGATTATGCTTATACTCCTTTTGGTCAAAATTACAGGAACCCTGAAAATACATCCATAGAAATTGATCGCTACAACACCTTTGCTAAAAAATACTGTGAAGACAATGCCATTACCTTTGTCAACATCACGGACATTACTAGAAATGGGCTGGAAGATCCATCATTAGTTGCAAATGACGGCTTACATCCCTCAGTTACTGCTTATAAATTATTTGTAGAACGACTATTCCCTCATGCAATTATGGCTTTTAAAGTTGAGTAATCGTTTCAAAATCACCTTTACAATAAAGAATTATAAAAATTAAAAATGCTTTTATAAAATCCAGCAAAATTTAACTTTTGTTCCATTTCCAAAATTGTATCTTTAAAATATAAAAACTCAGTCTATGAAAAATAAAATAATATTGATATTATTCGCATTAATCACCATGCCTCAATTGTCATTTTCTCAGTTAAAGTCTGTTATTTACAACGATGACTCTCAAAAGTTAGCCGGTTTTTTTGGCAAAGCCAAAGGAAAAATCACCAATAATGCAGGAGTTTTAATTTTGCCTGCATGGATGGGAATTGACGATCACTCTATAGAGTCTGCAACAGCTTTGAATGCGCTTGGCTATCATACATTTGTAGCAGATATTTATGGCGCAGGAAATAAACCAAACAGTCCTCAAGAAGCAGGGAAAATTGCTGGATCGTACAAGAAAAATATTCGAAATTATCATAGAAGAATACAATTGGCATTAGACCAATTGATAGAAAATGGAGCAAATCCAGAGAAAATCATTGTGATTGGGTATTGTTTTGGAGGTACCGGCGCTATTGAAGCAGCTCGTATAAACATGAAAATTAAAGGAGTAGTATCTTTTCACGGTGGTTTAAGCAGAGATGCTAGTCGAACTATTGAACCAATTACTGCCAAAGTTTTGGTACTACATGGCGCCGACGATCCATACGAATCAGAACAAGAGATTAAAGATTTTCAAAACGAAATGCGCACTGCTAAAGCAGATTGGCAAATGAATTATTATTCGAATGCCGTACATGCTTACACACATAAAGATGCTGGAAGCGATAATAGCAAAGGAGTTGCTTACAACAAAAAGGCTTCTGAGCGCTCTTGGAAAGCGATGCTAAGTTTCTTTCAAGAGATTTTGCAATAGATTATTGACCACTCATTACACAGTTTAGCTAAGATTTAAATCTGTGCCTATGAAATAAAACAGCAACTGTTTCAATTAAGATAAATTCTCTAATTTTCGATACAATTCGCTCTGGCATATCACTCCAACTGACGGAAATAAATCTTCAAAAGTAGTAACAAAAAAGCCTCCACTTTGTGCAAGTGGAGGCTTTCAAATATCATATAAGAAACGACTAACTCTCAGGAGCCAGTTCTAATTCTAATCCTTCTAATTCTAGTGTGATTGGAATTTGACACCCCAAACGGCTATTTGATTTTACGTAAAAAGCTTCAGAAAGCATTGCTTCTTCATCCTCTCCCATTTCTGGTAAAGTAACATCATTAGTTACATAACATTGACATGAAGCACACATGGCCATTCCGCCACAAGTTCCTTCTACAGGTAATTCATAAGCTTTACACAATTCCATGATGTTCATGGCCATATCAGTAGGAGCTTGTAATTCATGAACAATTCCTTCTCTGTCTTTAATTTTAATTAATACATCCATTTTTTAGGGGATTGGGTTTTGTGCGAGGGATAGAAGCTAATTCTTACTAATAAAACGATTTTTTGATTTATTTCAGATTTTTGATTAACGATTTGGCAGACCACTATAATCGACCCACTTAGATTCGCTAAAACAAGATCAAAAATCAGAAATCGTTAGTCTTAAATCGAAAATTTCTCAGCCCTCATTATGATTATGCTATATTGACAACGGTTTCGATTTGTGGTGCAAATTTCTTAATGGTGGTTTCGACACCTGCCTTCAAGGTCATTTGGTTCACGCTACAGCTAGTGCATGCGCCTTCTAGCCGAACTTTTACGTGCTTGTCATCCTCGATAGAAACAAGTGAAATATCTCCACCATCTGAGTTCAAAAAAGGACGAATTTCTTCTAGTGCAAGCAACACATTACTGGTTAATTCTTCTGTTGTCATAATTTTTTATTTTAAAAACTGAATCGTATCAACTCAATTTTAGCTTATTTTTTTACTGCTGAACAACCTGCCATAGTAGTGATTTTAATGGCTTCGGAAGCAGGTAAATTTTCATTTCTTTTGATGGTTTCTTCAACTACTTTTCGGGTAATATCTTCAAAAACAGTTTCTATTATCGAACCAGTTTGCATTGCTGCTGGGCGACCGTAATCACCAGCTTCACGAATAGATTGTACGATTGGCACTTCTCCTAAGAAAGGTACCTCTAAATCTTGCGCTAAATTTTTTGCTCCTTCTTGACCAAAGATGTAATATTTATTATTAGGCAATTCTTCTGGTGTGAAATACGCCATGTTTTCTATAATTCCGAGTACTGGAACATTGATTGCCTCTGACATAAACATAGAAACCCCTTTTTTTGCATCGGCCAAAGCTACTGCTTGTGGCGTACTCACGACAACCGCACCTGTTACGGGTAATGATTGCATGATTGAAAGGTGAATATCTCCTGTTCCCGGAGGTAAATCGATTAACATAAAGTCTAATTCTCCCCAGTCTGCGTCAAAAATCATTTGGTTTAATGCTTTTGAAGCCATTGGTCCTCTCCAGATTACTGCTTGGCTAGGTGCTGTGAAAAAACCGATAGATAGTATCTTTACTTCATAACTTTCTACTGGTTTCATTTTCGATTTTCCGTCTACTAGAACCGAAATTGGTTTTTCATTTTCAACATCAAACATTATAGGCATTGATGGCCCGTAGATATCAGCATCTAAAATCCCTACTGAGAATCCCATTTTCGCTAAGGTAACGGCTAAATTTGCCGTCACAGTTGATTTACCAACTCCTCCTTTTCCAGAGGCAACAGCGATAATATTTTTGATTCCAGGAATTGATTTTCCTTTTACCTCAGCCTTCTCAGCAACTTGTACTTTACTATTAATTTTGATTTTGGCATCAGCCGAAACTTTTTCTAAGATGGTTTTCTTAATGTCATCTTCTGCACGTTTCTTAATGTGCATGGCTGGTGTGTTTAAAACTAACTCCACTACTACTTCATCTCCAAAAGTTAGGACATTTGCAATAGCACCACTTTCTACCATGTTTTTTCCTTCGCCAGCTATAGTTATGGTTTCTAAAGCTTTTAGAATTTCTTTTCTATCTAATTTCATCACTTACTCTATTTCTATTTTTGCTTTCGGTTCAAAAAACACTATGTTTATTTAAACTGATTTAAGTCCCGATGTTTCGGGAGCAAAGATAAGTGATTAAGTTCTTATTATAAAGTATTTAAATTGGATTTATTGTTACGGAAATATAAGGTTTTTTGAATACGAATTGCACGGATTTATTCGAACCAAAAGTATCTTTATTGAATACTAATTTTACAAATTTGCACTAATTCATTTGAGTAGAATAAAAAACCGAGACTATTTACTATAGACTGACTACTGTTAACTGACTTCTGGTTGCCAAAAGTGTTTTTCGAAATCTATTATTTGATTGTCAACGACTTTGATTCCTTCGTTTTCTAAGAGTTGCTGCATGAGATTGGTTCCGTCAAAATGGAATTTCCCTGTGAGAAGTCCTTTTCTATTTACAACTCTATGCGCAGGAACATCATCTTTATTATGCGATGCATTCATAGCCCAACCTACCATTCTCGCAGAGCGTGCTGTTCCCAACGCTTTGGCAATGGCACCATAAGAAGTTACCCGACCAAAAGGAATTTGGCGAGCAACAGCATAAACGCGTTCAAAGAAATTATCAGGGGATTCACTCATAATAATATTAATATTTACTAACTAAAACAACAATCTAAAACTGTTTGATTTGCTTATTATATTCTTGCGGGACCATGCCAACGATTTCTTTAAAGCTAGTAAAAAAAGGATTATAAGATGAAAAGCCAACTTCTTTAGCCAATGAATCTAAAGTATTTGATTTTAAATAATCCTTCTCAATCAAACGTACGGAATCATAAATTCTAACCATTTTTTTAAAATCTATAAAACTAATTTTAGAATGGTATTTAAAAACATAGGTTATATGACTTTTGGGCACACCAAGCTTAGAAGAAAAATCACCTAAAGAAATGGAAGAATCTCGAAACCAATTTTGATTAAAGGCTATAGCTTCCATATCACGAATATATAAAGACAACTGTTCCTCTACCTTCTGTTTCAACTTTGAATCTTGAATGTTATCAATTTTAATTTCATTAGAAACAATCCAAAATTCTCCGAAAACAAATTCAGCAGTTCTTTTTTCATTTAATTTATCGTTAAGCAAATGGTAGCCAAACAAAATTTCTGGAGTTAACAAAACCTTGAAAAACAAGATACAAGAAAATATAGCTGTGACCCATAAATAATTACTCCCATAAGATTGAATCCCTAAAAATAAATCAACATAAAGGCAAACCAATAATCGAACTACAGACAGAATACATATTATAAAAATAAGAAATGTCCAATTCTTTAGAAGTACATATTGTTTTTCAAAAACACTAATCTTAGTTTCGGTAATCCAAATTCCATTTTTTAATTCATTATAACTGCAATAAATATAATACAATGCAATTGCTGAAAAAATGATGTTATAGACATAATTTAAATAAACAGCTGGTTCATGTACAAAGACATTTGACAACCCTAAGAAAACAGGCAAAATAAAATGTTTAATTTCCACAAATTCAAATCTCTTTTGATTGATAATTAATTTATGAAAATACAAATATACGCACGGGAATATTACAACCAGAAAAGGCGAGTAATCTGAAACTTTATTTTTTAAAATAGAAGCCGGATTTAATTCATTAAAACCTGAAATCAAAAAACGTGCTGAAAGCAGGAAAAACAATATTAGTAAATACACGTTAAGAAACTTGTTAGATTTATATTGAGTAGAAATAATTACTAAGGTAACAAACCCTAATAATCCAGTCATGAAATACAAAATAATCATAAGCATAATCAATAATTTTCTTATTAAATATAGAAAAAAGTTAAAATTAATCTGTTTATAGCCAAGCAAAAAACCAATCCTACATACAACACATATAATCGATAAAATACACTATTTATAAATTTTAACAAGTAATACGTTATTTTAAATAAAATGAAATGTTAATATTAATTTACTAAAACCTTAAAAACACTTATTAAAAACATAAAAACGTCCTTCAAAAAATATTACACCAAAAAAGCTAAGACAACATTAAATATTATTGCATGAAACTAAATGTTATGCGATATCTTATTTTACTTTTTTACTCTAGTTTTTATGGTCAACAACTGCATCACCAGATGCTATCATCACAAGGAAGCACTACAACTCTATCCAACGGAATGATAGTTAAACAGACCATAGGCCAACAAACAGTTTCAGGAACTTCAAAAAAGGAGTACGTAGTATTACAAGGGTTCCAACAGGGGTATTGGTCAAAACTAATTTCATCATCAATTAATAAAAACAACATAATAGTTAGAACATATCCCAATCCATTTGTGGATTTAGTTCATCTACAACTATCAAAAAAAATTGATGAGGAAGTGACCGTCAGTATTTTTGACACTAGTGGTCATTTGATTTTCCAAGTAAAGAAAAAACCGATTGACATGATTGTTACTCTAAATTTGGATTTTTTACCCGGATCAGTTTTTCTAGTACGACTAGACAATTCACAACTTAATTATTTCACTAAAATTCTAAAAGCTCAATGATAAAAAAACTACTCCCATTCATTTTCTTATTAGCACTTCAATCGATAGTGGCACAAGAAATTTACTTAAACACTGGTGAAAATTACACCAATTATCATTACAAAGATTCTTTTGGAAATCCCAACCCAATCATGAGCAAGGATAACAAAAGTCATTTTGAAGATGGAAAATATTATGAGATAGGATACATCCATCATTTCAAAACAAGCAACTTATCCTATATTGTGGGCTTGACTCTAAATGAATTTAATGCTAAATATTTCCTCCCAACTACCACGGAGGTCTATTCATGGAAAACTAAATATATCGGAATCCAAAACCTAGCTTCATTTAGTGTTTTCAAACACCAGAATAAATTTAACACCAGTATTAAGGCGGGATTATGTCTTTCCACTTTATTATCTGGGGAACAAAATGCAAATGGAACTTATTTTGATCTTTCCGATCAGAAAGATTTTTCAGGAATCCTCCTTCAATCTACTGTTGGCTTAAGTGCTAATTATAAAATATCCCAATCAGCATCATTAACGCTGGGATACAACTTATCAACAGTTGTTAGGACATCAAACACTTCAAAAGAAAGTTTATACTTTACAAATAGTCAGTTACAATTTGGCATTCAATTCCCATTATCCTCAAATCAAAATTAATTATGAAAAAAATTATTTTTCTTATAGCCCTCTTGATAACAACAATTGCATTTTCACAAACCAATGGAATTAGCTATCAAGCATTAATTTTAAATCCAAACGCACAACAAATCCCAGGAGTTAACTCCTCTAACTTACCTCTAACAAACCAATCCGTTTGTTTGCGTTTTGAAATCAAAGACTCTTTCAATCAACTGGAATACCAAGAAACTATCAGTACTTCAACAGACGAATTTGGTATGGTCAATTTAATTATTGGTAACGGAATTAAAACTGGAGGAAGCGCTAATAATTTTAGAAGTATTATATGGGATTCGTTGATAAAAACATTGAACGTTGGATTAAATGCTAATGGTTCATGTACTACATTTATTGAAATCAGCAATCAAGAGTTCTCTTATATTCCTTTTGCGTATTCAGCAAAAAGTGCTGAAAATGTAACTGGAATCATCAATTTACAAAATGGAGGAACTGGATCAAACACCTTAAATGGAGCTAAAATTAATTTAGGCATCAATAATATTGACAATACCTCTGATATTAACAAACCTATTTCGATAGTAACTCAAACGGCATTAAACTTAAAAGAAGATTTAACCAATAAATCAACAAGTGTAACTACGGATGCAACTTCGGACACCAAATACCCTTCCGTAAAATCAGTTAAAACCTATGTAGATGCTTCGGCTTCGACAAACTCAACGGCTTTAACTACGGAAGTGACTCGTGCTACGACAGTCGAAAATACTATTGCAGCTAACTTGGCAACTGAAACAACTAATAGAACTACAGCTGATGCGACTTTAACAACGAATCTAGCTGCTGAAGTAACTAATAGAACTGCTGCGGATGCATTGAAAGAAGATTTAACCAATAAATCAACAAGTGTAACTACGGATGCAACTTCGGACACTAAATATCCTTCCGTAAAATCAGTTAAAACCTATGTGGATGCTTCGGCTTCGACAAACTCAACCGCTTTAATTACGGAAGTAACTCGCGCTACGACTGCCGAAAATACTATTGCAGCTAACTTGGCAACTGAAACAACTAATAGAACTACAGCTGATGCGACTTTAACAACGAATCTAGCTGCTGAAGTAACTAATAGAACTGCTGCGGATGCATTAAAAGAAGATTTAACCAATAAATCAACAAGTGTAACTACGGATGCAACTTCGGACACCAAATACCCTTCCGTAAAATCAGTTAAAACCTATGTAGATGCTTCGGCTTCGACAAACTCAACGGCTTTAACTACGGAAGTGACTCGCGCCACAACTGCTGAAAATGCAATTGCAGCAAACTTGGTAACGGAAACGACCAATAGAACTACAGCTGATGCGACTTTAACAACGAATCTAGCTGCTGAAGTAACTAATAGAACTGCTGCGGATGCATTGAAAGAAGATTTAACCAATAAATCAACAAGTGTAACTACGGATGCAACTTCAGACACTAAATATCCTTCCGTAAAATCAGTTAAAACATATGTGGATGCTTCGGCTTCGACAAACTCAACGGCTTTAACTACGGAAGTGACTCGCGCTACGACTGCCGAAAATACTATTGCAGCTAACTTGGCAACTGAAACAACTAATAGAACTACAGCTGATGCGACTTTAACAACGAATCTAGCTGCTGAAGTAACTAATAGAACTGCTGCGGATGCATTGAAAGAAGATTTAACCAATAAATCAACAAGTGTAACTACGGATGCAACTTCGGACACCAAATATCCTTCCGTAAAATCAGTTAAAACCTATGTAGATGCTTCGGCTTCGACAAACTCAACGGCTTTAACTACGGAAGTGACTCGCGCCACAACTACTGAAAATGCAATTGCAGCAAACTTGGTAACGGAAACGACCAATAGAACTACAGCTGACGCAACTTTAACAACGAATCTAGCTGCTGAAGTAACTAATAGAACTGCTGCGGATGCATTGAAAGCTAACCTAGCTTCTCCAACTTTTACTGGAACGCCCACTTTACCAACAGGAGCTATTGCAGTTACTCAAGTAGCAGGTAATAATTCTACCGCAATTGCAACAACTGCATATGTTACTGATGCTGTAAGTACTGCGACAACAGGTAATTTTGTTGACTTAACGACAAATCAAACAGTAACTGGAGATAAAACTTTTGTAGGTAATCTTTCTACACTGAAGCCTATAGCACCAGCAGTAATTGATATCAATGCAATCAACCCAACTCAATATACAGGTGCCCCAGATCAAGACGCAAGACAATCTTTTACTGCAGGAATTTCAGGGCTTTTAACCAGTATAAATGTAACTTTATATTCAACTGGAAATTACACTCTTTCGGTTTATCAAGGTGGAAATATTACGCAAAATAATCATGGTGGAACTAAATTGTATGAAACAACTTTTTCTTCTACAAATTCTATAATGTCTACTATTCCAATATCTAATGTTACAGTAGTAGCAGGAGCAGTATATTGGCTTCAAATTACTGGAGCATCAGTAACTATAGGGTTAAACTATGGGTCTAGTAATGTAGGTACAACCGTTTCATTTCCTGCATACTATGGTGGACTTCAGCAATCATGGATTTTCCAGACCTATATTTCTCAATTATCAGCCACAGGAGGGAGTATTACCGCCGCAGGAGATGTTAGCGCTGCTGGTTTCAAAATACCAACTGGAACAACATCACAATTTTTAAAAGCAGATGGTTCAGTAGATAGTTCAACTTATCTAACTTCTTCAGGAACAGCAACCAATGTTTCTGGAATTGTAGCCATTGCCAATGGAGGAACAGGCTCGGCAACTCAAAATTTTGTAGATGTAACATCCGATCAAACGGTTGCAGGAAATAAAACATTTACTGGAACAATAAGTGGTATTACTAAAACCATGGTCGGTTTGGCAAATGTGGATAATACAAGCGATGCTAATAAACCAGTTTCTACGGCAGCGCAAACGGCATTGGATTTAAAAGCAAATATCGCTTCGCCATCCTTTACAGGTGTGCCTTTAGCGCCAACCGCTACAGCTGGAACGAGTACAACGCAATTGGCAACAACTGCATTTGTTTCTGAAGCTTTCGATACGGTGGTTTCTGATGGTGTAGCGGCGCAGACACTAGCTATAGGTGATTTTGTTGGAGGTGGTGTTGTGTTTTGGGTAGATCCAGTGGATAACTCAAAAGGTCTAGTTTGTTCTATTGAAGACCAAAGCGATGGAATCCAATGGTACAATGGCTCAAATTTAACCACTGGAGCAACTGGAACTGCTGTAGAAACAGGAGCAAGTAACACAGATGCGATTATAACCGCACAAGGAGCTACAGCAACAAATTATGCAGCTGGTCTGGCAAGAGCATATAATGGAGGTGGCTTTACCAACTGGTATCTGCCCTCAAAAGACGAATTATATCAGATGGGTCTGAACAGAAATACTATTAATGTAATCGCCACGACAAATGGTGGTGTGAATTTTGGTGGGGGTTCCGGTTCTTATTGGAGTTCTACAGAGACAGGTTCCAGTGCATGGGCATTGTTTTTCGGCAATAACCATCAGCAGCCTTTTACTAAAAATACTAGTAGAATGGTTCGTGCGGTTAGAGCTGTAGGTTTTCCAGCTATAAGTTCTTTAACTACAATTACGGAGGAACAAGCGGCACAAAATACAGCAATCGCTTTAAAAGAAGATGCAGCTAATAAATCTACAGATGTCACTACAGATGGTGCTTCTGATGTGAAGTTTCCTTCTGTAAAATCTGTAAAAACCTATGTAGATGCTAATATAGCATCCGGAACAGCAACAAATGTTTCTGGAATTGTAGCCATTGTCAATGGAGGAACAGGCTCGTCAACTCAAAACTTTGTAGACTTAACGGCTAACCAAACCATTGCGGGGAATAAAACATTTAGCAGCGATGCGAAAATAAACGGTATTACCGTTGGCGTTGGAGGTGGTGCTCCAGATAGTGCTGCATATAATACAGCTTTAGGTCTTGATGCGTTAGTCAATAATACAGGATGGGGCAATACAGCTTTAGGTAGATCAACACTTACTGTAAATGCCAATAGCAATAATACAGCTGTAGGATGGAAAGCACTTGAACTTAGTGTAGATGGAAATTCTCTTGTTGCTGTCGGTTCTAAAGCATTGGCTAGCAATACAGATGGTAATGTCAATACGGCATTAGGAGCCAATAGTTTAACAAATAATACTGTAGGAAGTCAAAATGTGGCAATAGGTGACCGTGCACTTAGTTCTAATGTTTCAGGAAATCAAAACACGGCGTTAGGTGTTTCTGCAGATGTTGTAGTGATCAGTGGAGCAGAATTAACCAACGCCACTGCAATAGGTTTTAACGCAAAAGTTACCGCAAGCAACACCATCCAATTAGGTAGCACAGATGTAACCAACGTAAAAACAAGTGGAACGCTAACCGCTGGCGAAGTTACCTACACCAAAACTAAAGGTACAGCCAACCAAGTTTTAACTACCGATGCCGATGGCGTAACGGCTTGGACTACACCAAGCGTTGCCACAAGTAGTGATTTTGTTGATTTAACTACCTCACAAACCATTTCAGGATCTAAATCGTTAAATAATAATTTAAGGATAGGCACAACGGCACCAACATCATCTGCAGTACTTGAGGTGTCATCAACTACTCAAGGATTCTTACCCCCACGAATGACACAAACCGAAAGAAATTCAATAAGTTCTCCAGTTGCCGGTTTAATTGTTTGGTGTAAAAATTGTGGAGAAAATGGGGAACTACAAGTTTTTAATGGTGCAAGATGGACTAATTTTATAGGTAATGATGTTCAGTTACAACTACAAGAAGGATCAAATTTAAGAGGTGGCAAAATAGCCTATGTTTTTCAAAATGGTGATCCTGGTTTTGTTTCTGGAGAATTTCATGGGATTATTGTTTCAAATAGTGATTTAAGTAATGGAATTCGTTGGGGGCAAAATTTTGACGGACTTTCCACCACTTATGATTGTACTAATCGGCATACGTCATCAGGATTTGCTTTGCCTTGTGCTATTGGTGCGGGTAGTACTAATACTTCATTAATTATTTCTTCAAATACTGAAAGTAGTCCTACAAATTATGCAGCAAAGATATGCGCAGACTATAGCATTACTGTTAACGGAACGGTTTATGATGACTGGTTTTTACCTTCATACGATGAAATGCTAAAAATTTATCAAAATAAAAGTTCAATTGGTGGGTTATATTATGATTCAACTAATTCAGCTAATAAAAGTAATTGGTATTGGACTTCAACTGGTGATGTTTTTCAGGACCGAGCTGCCGATGTTAATTCTCTCAATGGGAGTAAAGCTAGAAACTTTAGAGGTTCCTTATTGAGCGTAAGAGCTGCTAGATATTTTTAAAATATTTTTATTGACTCAATCTCTATACATCATTTTTCAAAGTGATTTATAGAGATTGAGTCAAAATTTAAATATCTAAAAGCTTAACTCTACTATATATTTATATTCCAATATTTGTATTTGATATATCTGCCTTAATAACCTCCTTCACCGTTTGCTCATAATTGCGAATACTCTTTGATTTCCTTATGTTTTTAGCCACTTTGTGAGGATTAGCAAAAATAACAGAAAAGTACTCCCATAAATGATGCATTTTCAATAAGATGTGCGTAGAACCAGATAATGATTCGCTATAGCCAGCGTATAAGGTGTCGTGAAATTCACTAAACAATTTCATCTTATTTCGTGGATATTCCACGCTGTTGCTTTTAATCATGCTTGGCAAAAAAGGATCAGCAATCAATCCTCTTCCTATCATCCAGTGGTCGATAGTTGGAAATCGGTCCTGCATTTCTTTGAACTTTGTTACCGTGGTAATATCGCCGTTGTAGTATAATTTTACGTTGCTTTGGTCAATACAAGTTTGGAAAGCGTCTAAATGAACGCCGCCTTTGTAGAGCTGTTTTCCATTGTGGGTATGAATGGCAACATTCTTTATGGGGTATTTTTCTAAAAAAGGAAAGACATCCAGAATTTTTTCGGTGGTATCATACCAGCGAAGGGAATTATTATGCTCTACAATATATTAGTGAAGATACAAACGGAGTAACTTTTAAATATAAAAAATTAAACTAACCCCAATAATAATGTATAATATTAATCAAAGTCACAACAGCAATCAATCCTGTAATACTCCCTATGATAAGATTCATATTTTTCAAAAGGGAGTCGGCTTTGGATTCTACTTTCTGAAAGAAAGCGATATAGCAATAAAAGACCAAGGACGACCCCACTACTACTCCACTCACGAAAGTCAGTATCGAACTATTCATAAATGAAAAAAGCTGATACGATGCCAACGTTATACTGACAAAAACGTAGTACGGAATTGGAAAAAAGTTAAGTCCTGAAAGTAACATTCCCAAGAAAAAACGCTTCTTTTTACTTTTTTTACCAATTTTAGCTTCTTTTAGTTTAGGCTTTTTGGCAATGAATAGAAAGAAGATAGTCAATAACGTAAAAATCCCAAAACCTATTTCACGCATCAGAATAACAATATCTGGGCGAGAGTTAATTACTTCTGCAAATAAAATAGCAATATAAGCTTGGAAAAATATAATTATAACCGCTCCTAAAACAAACGAAAATGCATTTCGATTTCCTTCTTTTAGATTCACTTTTGCGGCTGTCATATTGATTAATCCTGGCGGAATAATCCCTACAACTGCTGTGGCAAAACCTAAAAATAAAGGAATTATAAAATTCATCCTATTTATTTAAAAGACTATTAGCGAAACACTAATTAGTCTTTGATTCTGAATTTAATATATGTGATTGCTTTGTTAACTTCCAAATATTGTTTTTCGTAAAAAGTCTGAAAAGCTGTTACTTCTTCTGGACTTCCTTCGTTTACATACACATTATGGTTGGCGTAAAGTACTTCGTGACCTTCTCCGTGAAGTAATCCCAAAGTGTAACCATGCATGAATTCACTATCCGTTTTCAGGTTCATCACACCATCTTTTTTCAAAACTTTTTTATACAACTTTAAAAACTCCGAATTGGTCATACGGTGTTTCGTTCTTTTGTATTTGATTTGTGGATCTGGAAAAGTAATCCAAATTTCGTCCACTTCATTTTCAGCAAAAATGTGATTGATTAATTCGATTTGGGTACGAATAAAAGCTACATTGTGTAAACCTGTTTCTACAGCAGTTTTGGCTCCACGCCAAAAACGAGCCCCTTTGATATCAATTCCAACAAAGTTTTTATCTGGATATCTTTCGGCTAAACCTACTGAATATTCCCCTTTTCCGCATCCTAATTCCAAGACAACAGGATTGTCATTTTTGAAGAAATCTGAATTCCACTTCCCTTTCAACGGAAACAAATCACCTACAACTTCTTCTCTAGTTGGTTGAAATACATTATCGAATGTTTCGTTTTCTTTGAATCTTTTTAATTTATTTTTGCTTCCCACGATTTTTTAAATATTTCGGCAAATTTACGGAAATATATAAGACCAAAGAGATTTTCGAATGAAGAATAATGATTTTTAGTTTAATGTTTAACCGCAAAGAACACAAAGGAAGCGCTAAGTTCACAAAGCAGTATTTTACCCCTAAGTCGCAAAGACCTTAAGGTTTATCTATTTTTGATTAACGCTTTTTTGATTTTACAGCTAAGGCGCTAAAGAACTAAGAAAATAAGTTTTTTGAACTTTGCCCTTTGATTTTTGATTTTTGAAAAAATCCTACTCCGAACATTCGATAGGAAAAAGTGTTTCATCATGTTGCGAAATATCCAAACCGATCACCTCAGACTCTTTGGAAACACGCATCGGAATAATCCAATTGGTTACTTTGAACAAAAGATAAGCTCCAAAAAAAGTAAAGATAGAAACCAAAACCAATGCCATCATATGGTGACCAAAGACCCCCCAACCACCGTGCATCAAACTAGCATCTTCGCCATGAGCAAAAATAGCCGTTAAAATCATTCCCATGATTCCGCCCACACCATGGCAAGCAAACACATCAAGAGTATCATCTACTTTGCGCAACAAACTAGAATGCACTAAAGCATTTGACACTATAGCGGTTATAAATCCAAAAAACATACTTTCAGGCACTGAAACATAACCTGCCGCAGGAGTAATCGAAACCAATCCAACAACGGCTCCAATACAAGCTCCTAATGCCGAAACTTTGCGTCCGTTCAATCGATCAAAGAAAATCCAAGTCAACATTGCTGCTGCTGAAGCGGTGGTAGTAGTTGCAAAAGCCATTGCCGCTACTCCATTTGCCTCTAACGAAGATCCTGCATTAAATCCAATCCATCCAAACCATAACATTCCTGTACCTAACAATACAAATGGAATATTAGTGGGTACATGATTACTGTCATTTCGTTTTCCTAAAACCATAACACCCGCCAATGCCGCAAAACCAGCACTCATATGCACTACAGTTCCCCCAGCAAAATCTTTTACACCAAAGTAAGAACCCAAAATCCCTGTTGGATACCAAACCGAATGACATAAAGGAGCATATATAAAAATGGTAAATAAACAGATGAATAATAAATAGGAAATAAAACGTACACGTTCCGCAAAAGAACCCGTAATAATTGCTGGTGCAATCACAGCAAATTTCATTTGGAACAAAGCAAACAACATAAACGGTACGGTCGCTGCAATATTCTTATGTGGCAAAATATTCACATAGTCCATAAAAGCAAAGGAAGTAGGGTCTCCTATAAAACTGTAAAACCCATCACCAATCTGTACACCAATTGGCTCACCAAAAGCCAAACTAAACCCAACAATTACCCAAATTAAGGTAACCACCCCCATACAAATAAAGCTTTGTAACATGGTTGAAATAACATTTTTCTTCCCTACCATTCCACCATAAAAGAAGGAAAGTCCAGGCGTCATAATCAGTACCAAGCAACAAGAGGTTAACATCCAAGCAACATCAGCAGGCACAATTTGATCTAAAGTCCCAAACTGAGATAAAATTTTATTAGTGCTTGAAACCGCAGGCCAAAATAATCCTGCTATGCAAACTAAACTAATTATTATAAAGGAAATGATCCAACGTCTCTCTATTTTCATTTTATTTTTTTTACCCCATTGATTCAGGGGGCAAAGGTAAAAATAATTTAATTTTTTTCAATCATAGGGTTTAATTTTGACCACAAACCACCATTTTACGTGAAATCATCAAAACATTCTCTATTTAAAGGACTTGAACTAGTTAAAAAACAAACATTTTGTTATTTTCTTAAGAATACAATTATTTAAAATTCTTCAATAAACTATAATTTGACTCCAAAACTTAAAAAAAACACTTCATTTCCAACTAAAACATAAAAGGTACAGTTCTTGTGAAGTATTAAAAAATCAACTAAACCTCTAAAAATCCATTACTACAAATAGCTTTTTTTAATGTATTTTTACGTAGGTTTATTTTATAAATTCCGTTTTATGAGAAAGTTATACATATTCATTATTCCTTTATTCAGTCTCGTTTTGATAATTACAACTTCTTGTAAAAAATTCACAGACAAAGCTGGAGCTACTGCACTTGAACAAACAACAGAAGAAAGGGAGCTAACCTTTGACAGCACCTTTGTCAATACATTTTTCCAAAAACACCCTTTGCTAGACAAATACCAAAACGAGGTGAACGAACTTTATCAGAAACATCAATTCCATTACATCTGGTATGACAAAAATGGGGTGAACGAATTTGGTAGTTTATTACACAACAAAATCATCAATATCGAAGAAGAAGGAGTGCTTACCAGCATTCCTTACAGACAAAAATTAGATTCGATATACGAAAGTCCTTCTAGCGGTCAAAAACCTAACCCAACTACGGAGTTGCTAAACACCTCCATGTATTTTTACTATGTTGACAAAGTGTACCAAGGTCTTGACACGGAAAGTACCAACCAAATGGAATGGTTTCTTCCCAGAGAAAAACAAACCTATGGCAAGTACCTGGATTCACTTCTAGTAAACCCTTCATTGATAAAAAATAAAGAGAAAGGATTGTTTTATCAATATTACCTCTTAAAAAACGTCTTAAAATCTTACCGCCAAATAGAAAAAAACGGAGGTTGGAAAACTGTCAAAATGGATTCCGCAGTAAAATCACTTAATTTAGGAGATAGCACGCACACCATTGCCCAACTAAGAACACGTTTATACCTCACAGGAGAGTTAAAGTCAGATTCTAAAAGTGCCATTTATGATGACCAATTAGCTAAAGGAGTATTGAAATTCAAAGAAACAAATCGCAACGCATCGAGCACAATCATTTTGCCCTCACATCTTAAAGTTTTGAATATTCCTGTATCTGAACGCATCAAAACCTTGGTGGTAAATATGGAGCGTTGTCGATGGATTGCGAAAGACATTACTAAAGCCAAAGAACTTATTGCTATAAACATCCCAGCCTATCAACTCACTTACTTTGAGAATGGAAAACCCACTTTTCGTTCTAATGTAGTTGTGGGCAAAACTGTAAACAAAACCGTTATTTTCAGCGCTCCCATGCGTTATATCGTTTTTAGTCCTTATTGGAACATTCCTTATAGCATCAAAAAAAATGAAATTTTACCAGGCATCAAAAAAGACCCTAACTATCTTGCCAAACACAATATGGAATGGAACGACGGCAAAGTACGTCAAAAGCCAGGGCCTAAAAATTCTTTAGGACTCATCAAGTTTTTATTCCCAAATTCTAACTCCATCTATTTGCACGATACCCCGTCCAAACATTTATTTAGCCGTCGAGACAGAGCTTTTAGCCACGGATGTATTCGTATTGAAAAACCCAAAGAATTAGCCGAAATACTCCTTAAAGATGACCCAAAATGGACCTCTGAAAAAATTGACGAAGCCATGAACAAGGGAGCTGAATCTTGGTACACACTTAAAAACAAAATTCCCGTTTACATTGGCTATTTTACCGCCTGGGTTGACGTAGACGGAAACCTTCATTTTTACGATGACATCTATGAACGTGACGAACCATTAGCGGCTTTGTTGTATGAGAAATAGCTGAGATATTAGGAGCACAATATTACGTGCTTTCAATAAAGAGTTGTCCCGCTCTTCGCATTATCTTTTTATTTGCCCCAAATCAACAAGCGCATTAGGGCAAATAAAAAGGATAATTTGCTGCGATCGGGGCTTAGAACGTCTCTTTTTCATAACCACTAAAAATAAGTACACGGATAAAAAAAGATTTGAAGTCCGTAGTGCCTTAGCGTCTTTGTGGCTGTATTTTTTTTGAACACTGATCAGAGAAATCCAAGAAATTTTAAAAAAAATAATCAGAAAAAATCTTTTTAATCTGTGGCATAAAACCCCAATCTATCTGTCCTCTGAGAGTAAAATGCCTTTTTTTATATTCAAAAAAAACTCTATGAATCTAAGTGTTTCAAAAAAATTTAACCCAAAAAAAAGCAGTCTAAAAATTTTTTAGACTGCTTTTTTTTGAATTTATAACTGACCTTGAATACTCTTAATTAATGCACCTTTTGCTTTTCAAAAGCGGTTGTCAAAGCTTTTTTGATTTTATCCGAAGCTAAGAAAAATGCTTTTTCAATTGAATCAGCATGAGCTGTAACTGCAATAGGTTGTAATTTAGCGGGACGAGCTTCGATTACACATCGTTTATCATCTACTCCGCTTTTAGCATTGTTTTCATCTCCCAAATGCACTTCAAAACGGGTTACTTTATCATCAAATCGCGCTAACGATTTTTCTAATTCAGTTGTAAAGTAAGTTTCTAATCTTTCGTGTCCTTCTATATTTTTGTCGGTATTGAATTGTATTTTCATATGTAAATGTTTTTTTGATATATCTCAAATTTAGCAATCTTTTTCTATAAAAAATAAGGATTTAGTAAAACATTATGAAATAAAGTTCAGTATCTCATAAGCCCCTTTTAAAATCAAATCACAAATGGTTTATAGTCTACCGTTTAGATCTATTTTCAAATCTCATCTATGCTAGACATGACAAAAAGCGTGTACTATTTAGCAGTACAATTGGTTTATACTATTATAATTGAAGTTAATTATAGCCCCCTCTAGGAACTATTCTTGTAAGAACAAAATATGATTTAGAATACTGGCGAAGTCTCCCAACTTCACACTCGTTCTAATAAGCCTTTTAAATCTTATTCATACTAATGAACGCTTATACTTTCCTAAGTGTTTTGATGCCTATAAGATTGGGCACGAGTCGAGAGACTTCTCCTTTACTTTGTATTAGAACGATTTGGAAAGACTTAAAGGAGCTAGGGAATTTAGGACGAGATACACTTTGCGGGCACGGAAAAAATTTCCGCGCTAACGATTGTCTATAAATCTGGGCGGTCGGATTTTTATTGATTTTCTTTTTCTGCTATTTTTTCGGATATAATTCTCAACAGTTTTGTTTGTTCTCTTTGAAGTTCAATTACTTCATCAATTCTTAACATCCAAGCTCCAAATGCTCTGATTAAAAAGATAAAAACAGCTACAAGTATAAGTCCAACGATAAATTCCATATTTATTTTTTTCAAAGGTTGTTTTCGGTTTAATTTCCGCGCCAATTTAAAGCGGATTCAATTTTAAATTAATTATTATGTTTTATTTTATATTCAATCAGTTTAAAAAAAAAGAAAATAAAAAAAACATTTTTGATGAACGATTTGGTTTTATGTTAAAGCACAAAATTGTTTCAAAGAAAGATTATAATAACGTCAAGAATTATTTTTTTCGTGATCAATCAACATATCCATAAGAACTTGTCGGTTATTAGGTAAAATATCATTTATAAATTTTATTCTTTCATCTGGTTCTAATGATATTATTACTTGAGAAACAACGTTTAATAGTTCAATGTGTCTGTCATTAATTATTTTTTTTATAAAATTCTTGTATTGGTTCTGTAGTTGTATTTACTAAATGTTCTGACATATCTTTAAATTTCTTATTATCTATAATTAATTTAGCTGCGTCCTCCATTACACGTTCGTTTCTCATTTCAACATGTTTTTTAACCTCGTCAACGTTAAAGATTTCCATAAACGACTTCATAGATGATATAACGTCTTTTTGTTTGTCGATTTGAGATTTCTGTATTACAATAACATAAATTAAAGTATATAAACCTATGATTATCAATGTTAAATTATTATCCATATTATTTTCGGTGTTTCGGTTTTCTAAACTGACGCACAACTAGTAAATAGGCGAAACAAACCTTCGTCTATACACCCAAAATTGGGTGGCTTTGCGAAGGTTTAGTACGCGTTTCTAGCTTTCCAAATATATTAAAATATTCCTACAAATATGAAACAAATTACAATCTGCTCAAACAAATTAAAAAAAAGAAGTTCCTACGGAATGACAAGATTGTGGAGATTTGCTGCAAAGAAGAAAAACCGTTATAACTTCGATGGCCGACAAACTTTACGTGATTGCTTCGTTCCTCGCAATGAATAACGAAACAACGTTTACACTTAATTCGAATGTACCTAGAATTGATTTTTAACCTTTGATTTTTGAAAAAAGCTCCTAATTTTTATTGGGCAAATTCTTTAATCCCATATTGTAAAGTGTAAATGCCTGAATATCGACATTCTCCTCAATCGTAGCTGCCACTGATTTCCCTGCACCGTGACCGGCCTTGACATCGATGCGGATGAGGGTTGGATTATTGCCTGTTTGTTTGTCTTGTAATTCGGCTGCAAATTTAAAACTATGTGCTGGTACTACGCGATCATCATGGTCTCCCGTGGTAATCAAAGTCGCTGGGTATTGGACCCCCAATTTTACATTATGCACTGGCGAATAGCCTTTGAGGTAGTCAAACATTTGGTTGCTATCCTGCGCGGTTCCGTAATCATACGCCCAGCCTGCACCTGCAGTAAAAGTGTGGTAACGCAGCATATCCAGTACGCCCACAGCGGGCAAAGCGACTTGCATCAAGTTGGGGCGCTGCGTCATCACTGCCCCCACGAGCAAACCACCGTTAGACCCACCACGAATGGCTAGATATGATGAAGAAGTATATTTTTTAGATATTAGATATTCTGCCGCAGCGATAAAATCGTCAAAGACATTTTGTTTTAGAAGTTGAGTTCCCGCATCATGCCATTTTTTACCATATTCTCCTCCTCCTCTCAGGTTAGGCACTGCAAAAACGCCTCCGTTTTCCATCCAAACGGCATTTGCAATACTGAAATTTGGCGTTAAGCTAATATTGAAACCGCCATAACCATATAGAATCGTTGGGTTTTTACCATCAAGTTGCAGTCCTTTTTTATGGATAATCATCATGGGCACTTGTGTACCATCTTTAGAAGTATAAAAAACCTGCTTTGTTGCATATTGTTCAGACTGAAAATCTGCTTTGGATTTTCTATACAAAACGGACTCTCCAGACACCATATTCAATTTATAAATAGTTCCTGGCGTGGTGTAATTTGTAAAAGTATAATAGAGTGAATTTTCTTTTTTCTTGGTGCTAAACCCTGACGCTGTTCCTAAATCTGTTAACTCTACCGTTCTTATTTTAGAACCTCTTACATTGTATTGTTCCACAACTGAAACGGCATCTTGCATATAATGAGCAAAAAAGTAACCGCCACCCGTGCTAATACTCAACACATTTTCGGTTTCGGGAATAAAATTTTTCCAATTTTCAGGTGCTGGATTTTTTACTGAAACAGTGACAATACGTTTATTGGGTGCCTCCCAATCGGTTTCAATGAATAAAGTTTCACCTTGGTTATCAATGATATTATTATCACTTTCAAAGTCAGTAACAACGGTCACTAGCGAACTGTTGTTTTTAGTCAAGTCTTGAATGTATAATTCATTTCCATAAGTGGAGTTGGCCGCCGTAATAACCAAATAACGGTCGTCTTCGGTTACATTACCACCTACATAACGGCGTTTTTGGCTTTCGCCAAAGATTACTTTATCTTCTTTTTGTTTGGTTCCAATAGCGTGAAAATACAGTTTATGTTCATCCGTTTTGGCAGACAATTCACTTCCATTAGGTTTTTCATAACTCGAATAATAAAATCCTTTGCTTCCTATCCAGGACAGTCCACTGAATTTGACATCGATTAAGGTTTCGTCTATTTTTTGTTTGGTAACGGCATTGATGATAATGACTTTGCGCCAGTCGCTTCCGCCCTCAGAAATCGAATATGCGACTAATGAACCGTCTTTGGAAAAACTAATTTCACCTAATGAAGTTGTCGCATCATTAGAAAAAGTATTCGGGTCTAAGAAAATTTCTTCTTTGCCTTTTTCGCCTTTTCTCCACAACACCGATTGATTTTGCAAACCGTCATTTTTGTAATAGTATGTATAGTTTCCTTCTTTGAAAGGGGCGCTTTCTTTTTCGTAATTCCACAACTGTTCCATTCGGGTTTTGATTGTCTCTCGAAATGGAATTTGTTTTAGATAATTAAAAGTAAGTTCATTTTGCGCCTTAACCCAAGCGGCAGTTTCGGATGAGCGATCGTCTTCAAGCCAGCGGTACGGATCTGGCACGATGGTACCAAAGTAATTATCGGTTACAGTCCCTTTTTGTGTTTGTGGATAATGGATGTTATTTTGTCCAAAAGCGGAAATTGTCGTCATTAGTAGGAGTATTTTTTTCATGTGTGTATTTAGTAAGCTTAACAAAAATAGCGAATTACAATTGTATTTTTTGAACCATCTAGAAATTAAGATGGATTGGGTTTGTTTTTAAACTATATAAGAAATATAGTACTATTTTATTATTGAATTTACTGTTTTGAATTTTGCCAAATCGAGCGAAGTCGAGATTATTTACTATTCCATAGAGCGAGGTTTCGACTGCGCTCAACCAGACAATCATCAACCATTATATAACAGTAAATTCAAAACCAAAATGGTATAAAAACATTTAAGAAGCTACTTTGGAATGCTGATTAGAGAATATTTAAGAATGGATTGCATGCTTTTGGAATGCAGATAGGAGAAATTAAAAAAAATACAAACTAATTCAATTATCCATAATTTAAAGCACGCAGATACTAAAGATTTACGCCGAAACTCTTAGAAAAATCTGCCAAAATTAGCGAAATCTGCGTGTCTCTTTTTTCGATTAGATTATTAAAAAATCAGTGCAATCAAAGAAATTTAAAACTAAAAAAATCAATCCTAATCCTTTTAATCAGAGGCAAAAAAAAACGCTACTCTTTCGAATAGCGTTTTGAAATAAATGATAATCTACAAATCAAAGTTCACACCCAAAACGATGTTTCTTCCCATATTGGGAATACCATCGGTTTTTAAGCGGGAAAGATGGGCGATGTAGCTTTTATTGAAAATATTATTTCCGTTTATATTCATCCTGAAAATAGTTTTTCCCAAGGCAACTTTTCCTCCAAAACCTAGATTCATCAAGTTATACCCACTAGAAGCGGTTTCAAAACCACTGACGTTTTTTTGATTAAAAGTAGCATTATAACTCAATGTTGCAAAACCATCTTTCAACCAATCTTTAATTTTAAATTCGGCTCGAACAGTATTGTTCCAATTGTTGGCTGGAATCATGGGCAAATAATCATTATTTTGTTTTTTGCCTGTTACGGTTTCAAAACTAGTTTCAAAATGCAACCAGTCCAATGGATGTGGATGAAAATGCAATCCAGCTTCACCACCGTATAATTTTGCATTGTCTTGAATGTACTCAAAAACTAAATTATCTTCAAGCGTTGCTCCTGTAGGATTGATATAAATAAAATTATTAATGTGGTTGTAAAACCCATTGACAAAAAACTCAAAATGTGAATTCTTGTACTCGATATTCAAATCAGTTTGAATATTTTGCTCATTTTTCAAATCAGCATTACCTATTTCGTAGCGATAAGTTCCTTCGTGGACACCGTTTGAGGACAACTCAGCTAGGTTAGGCGCTCTAAATCCAGAGGCCAGATTGATTCGCAAAATCAAATCGGTAGCCAAATCGGTTTTGTACCCCAAAGACGCATTAAAGCTATCAAAAGAACGGTTGATAGCTTTGAAATAGCCTTCATCACCAATGTCGCCATGTTCTTCGGTTTTAATTTTTCGGTTATCATAACGAAGTCCTCCCTGAATAACACTGGATTTCCATTCGTAATTAGCGGTTCCAAAAACACCAAAATCATTGGTCTTGGCATCTGGAATTAAAAATTCTTCGCCAGAATTGGTATTGGTTTGTCGCATACCTTGGACTCCAACAATAGACTCGATTGCTCCTATTTTTGGCAAATGGTATTTGGCATTGAAATTAAAAGTATTGAGTTGCATATCTAAAATTGCTGTTGGACTTTCCTCAAATTCTCTTCGATTATTAGAAATATATCCTAAATCAAGATCTAATTTAGAACTCCCTAAATAAATCACTGAGTTCATACTCAACAAATGATTGGCAATACCTTGACGCGGAAAATCCGTTGTTTTAGAAGTCGATTGGGCATCGATTCCATTTTCAGGAATTCCAAGATCGAGTTTGTTGTAATTGTATCGAAAAACAGAAGAGAAATTTGAATTACTATACCCTATTCCTGTTTTAAAATCAGATTCATTGTAGCGTGTATTGGTTACTCGATCTCCATTGGGAACGGTATAATCGGAATGTGTAGAGAAATTCCCTCGAACCAAATATTTCCAATTTTCGGTTGATGTTTTCAACCCCAAAGATGTATTCGAACCCAAAGTATTTGAAAATATTTTTTGGCTAAAATTCGCTTTAAAACTATGAGCATCAGCAAATTTTTCTGGATTGAAATATAAAACACCCCCCAAAGCATCTGAACCGTACAATAAAGAAGCGGGGCCTTTGATCACCTCAACACTTTCTACTCCAGAGTCATTTAACCCTAAACCATGTTCGTCACCGAATTGTTGGTTTTCGATACGAACGCCTTGTGAATACACCAAAACGCGATTACCGCTCAACCCACGAATAACAGGTTTTCCAATCGAAGTTCCTGTAGAAACTTGTGAAACTCCAGGGATAGTCGCTAGGCCTTCTATCAACGTCGCAGTTCCTTTTTCTTGAAGCGACTGAATACTTTCGTGTGAAACTTTCATCACGTTTTGTGACTGAATCTTACTAAAGGCCGTTGAAACAATCACCTCATCCATTTCGAATAAAGTTTCGTCCATAGTTACCTGAAGTATTTCATCTTTTTGAAGCTGGCTCACTGTTATATTTTGAGTCCCATAACCTACCAAAACAAAACGAAGCTTTAGCTCTCCTTTGGGTAAATTTACAAATGAGAATTTCCCGCTTACATTGGTGGTGGTGCCTTTGTGCAATTCAGATATATAAACTGATACGGCGGGCAAGGGTTGATTTTGAATATTCATTACGATTCCTGATAATCGTTGTTGTGCTTGCAATAGTGTACTTAGTCCTAGGAATAAGACTAATATATAATTTCTCATAAATTTATTTTATAAATAATGTAATTGTTTCCCGCTATGCGAGTAAAAAATGCGAACAAGACATGGATTCGCTATCGCGAAAACGCGGATCTCACAACTTATTGGGCTGCTGGTTTAAAAATTAAACCAAATTAAATTATTTACTGTAAAAAGGGGGGCCACGAAGGGAATATAAACTCCCAGAAAAAGAAATTATTTTCTCGGCAGTTACCGAAAAATAAGGAATCAGTTTATAGTTAAAATAAAACTGATAATTAGGAAATGCTATTGTAATGTAGCTGCCAAACGAGAAATGACAAACTGTACAGGATTCTGCTTTGTAATGGTGGTGCGTTATTTGCGCTTTATGCCCTTGATTTTCATGATGGCAATAATGCTGCGCTACTTCCTCGTAATGATGTACTTGCGCATGAAAAGACTGCAACAGTATTGACAACAATACGGTTAACCCAAGTGAAAAGGCTATGACAATCTGTTTCTTTTTCATGCGGGACAAAGATAGCGAAACTATGATACAAAAATCAAGACTTTAAATTACTACCTATTTTTAAATGGATTTCGGCAATTATTTAAAAACAAACGATCTCTATTTTACCATCACCAATTCGTAACCAGATAAACACTATACAACAACATATTGTTTTTGTTATTTAAAAATAATGCAGCATTATCACTTACAATTAGATCAAAATGAGTGTTTTAATTATAATTGACAGATACTTCCAGGTCAGAACCTAAATTAGAATAGATTCCGCTAGCTTGATCAGAATTCACATGAATGGTGGCTCCGAAGTAAATTAAATCTGCTCCTTCATGATTTACTTTTGATGTTAAACAGGTTAGTTTGTCCACATTCATAATCTCAACACCGTTAAAGACTAAAAGCTCACTAATATTCAAGTCTACACTATAGGTAGAATTACTTGCATCTGAAACACTAAAAGAAGCTTCTGTAATGTTTACTGCTGTAGTTCCTGATTTACTATTATATGAACTTGTACTTGCGTTATTAGTACGTTTAGTTTGTGAAGAATTATTTTTAGGACTAATATTATTTACGGTGAGATCTGAAATTTTTTTGATCTCATAAGTTCTTAAGATGGATACCGAGGCAGTAGTGTTTGTGATCGCACGTGTTTGTGCGTACAAAATACTTGTAAAATTCATCAGAAGCAAGATTACTATTATACTTAGTTTTTTACTATACTCTGTTTGGCTATTTTTGCTATCTTTCTCCATGACTAAAATACAATTAAATCTGATTTTAAAGACAAAAAATCAAAGGATTAAAATGACTTATCAACTAGCAAATATTTCTTATGAAGAACTTGATTTATGTTGTTAAGCTGTATTAAATTTAGCAAAAACATCTATTAAACACAATTATAACCGACGTAAGACGTTTGTTTGCATATAACGTAGTCTTTTACCTAATTTTAATTGTTTTAAAGTGTTTGAAAATTACTTTTTGTCGTTTATCTGAAGCCAAAATCAATCATTAGAACTTGAATAAACCACTCTATGAACTTAAAGTCCATAGATTTGGTTGGCAGACTTAAAGTCTGCAAGGATGAATTACAAAAAAAAGAAAATTAGCCACTGATTAAATTGATTTCCACAGATTAAATCCTTCTAATCCAAATAATCTGTGGCAAAAAGTTTTTAGAAGCTAAAGCGAAATGCACTAAAGTACACCGTTTTAACTATAATTTGGGACCACTAAAAAAAAATGACTTCTTTATCTTTAGGCTTACTAAGTCAATTGTCTAGTTCACACGTTTTGTTTCTAACCCTCTGTAAACAGATAAAAACAGTAAGCAAAAAACCACCTAATTCTCTTGTTAGAGAACCAGATGGTTAATATCATTATAAGTCTTTAAATAAAAGATGCACTCGTAATTACACCAATTTGGCTGCAACTAGGTATTCTGCAATTTGAATTGTGTTTGTAGCAGCACCTTTTCTCAAGTTGTCTGCAACAATCCACATGTTTAATGTGTTTGCTTGGCTTTCGTCACGACGAATTCTACCTACAAAAACATCGTTTTTACCTTCAGCGTATCTTGGCATTGGGTAAGTGAATGTATCTAAGTTGTCTTGAACTGTGATTCCGTCAGTGTTGTGCAATAATGTTCTTACTTCGTTAACGTCAAAATCATTAGAGAACTCAACATTTACAGCCTCACTATGTCCACCTACAACAGGCACACGAACAGCAGTAGCAGTTAATTTGATAGTGTCATCACCTAATATTTTTTTGGTTTCGTTTACCAATTTCATCTCTTCTTTGGTATATCCGTTATCCTCAAAACTATCACATTGCGGGATGCAGTTGCGGTTGATTTTGTATTTGTACACCATATCACCTTCTATACCTGCACATTCGTTTTCGAATTGTTGCACTGCTTTTACACCTGTTCCTGTAATAGATTGGTAAGTAGAAACGATCACACGTTTTACATTGTATTTTTTGTGCAATGGAGCCAAAGCCAATACCATTTGAATGGTAGAACAGTTTGGATTTGCAATGATTTTATCGGTTGCAGTCAATTCAGAAGCATTGATTTCAGGAACTACTAATTTTTTAGTAGGATCCATTCTCCAAGCTGATGAGTTGTCAATTACAGTAGTTCCAGCTTCGGCAAACTTAGGCGCCCAAACTAATGAAGTTTCTCCACCTGCAGAAAACAAAGCGATGTCCGCTTTCATATCTACAGCAGTTTGTAAACCTACTACTTTGTATTTCGTTCCTTTGAACTCAATTTCTTTTCCAACTGACTTTTCTGAAGCAACAGGAATTAACTCAGTTACTGGAAAATTTCTTTCAGCTAATACTTTTAACATGATCTCGCCCACCATACCGGTAGCTCCTACTACTGCTATTCTCATCGTATATTTTTATTATTTATTTCTAATTTACTTTTTGAACTGCAAAAGTAAGTAATATCTAATTCAAAACAAGCGCGCTAACAAAAAATAACAAAATGTTACAAATATAACTTTTTACAACTGAAAAAATACTAAACAACTCATTTTAAAGAATATAATAAACAGAAACCACATTTAATATTAACCACAAAACAACTAACCGAATATCATTATAAAAGTAAAAAGCATTTTTTTAGTCCTTTTAAGCAACTAAGAGCTTTAAGACTTAATAAATGGCAACTCCTAAATGGTTCAAGTTTTCATAGCATAAAAAAACCGCCTCGATTAAGAAGCGGTTTTGGTAGAATATATAATGTAACGATATTATTTTTTCAACAAATCTCTAATTTGAATTAACAATTCCTCCTGGGTAGGACCTGCTGGTGGTGCTGGCGCTGCAGCTTCTTCTTTCTTCTTAGATGCTTCAGCCGCTCTTAAAATAACAAAAACAAAAAAGGCAATAATTACAAAATTAATAGTCGCCTGTACAAGGTTACCATAAGTAATCACAGCTGCTCCTGCTTCTTGGGCCGCTTCAAGGTTTTCATAAGTATTCCCATCAAGAGTAATGAATTTTGTTGTAAAATCAACTCCTCCAGTTATTAAACCAACAATAGGCATAATTACATCACTAACAGCGGAACCAATTATTTTACCAAATGCAGCACCAATTACTACTGCTGTTGCTAAACTCAACACATCACCTTTCATTAAAGATGCTTTAAAATCACTAAAAAATCCCATATCTATTATTTATTTAGTTAAACATAAAAACTAAAATACGAATAATGTTAATACAATTTAACATTTCAAGACTAAAAGCTATAATTACCGATAAAAGACACGTTTAACCCGTTGTGAGATACTTGTCAAAATTTCATATGGAATGGTATTCAAGGCGTGCGCCATTTCGATAACGGTAGGGCTTTCACCAAAAATAATTACATCATCCCCTTCTATACAATCCACGTCGGTCACCTCGACCATTAACATATCCATGCAAACGCTACCAAGGATTTTAGCTTTCCTATTTTTTATAGTAACATAACCAATTCCATTGCCCCATGCACGGGAAATTCCATCAGCATAACCAATAGGAATGGTGGCAACTTTGGTTTCTTTTTGGGCCATGAAGCGTCTGCCGTAGCCTACGCTATCTCCTGCTGGAATAGTACGGATTTGTGAAATCACTGATTTTAATGTTCCTACATTTTCAAGAAATTTCTGCTCTTCGGGATCGTTTGAAACTCCGTAAATCCCAATTCCCAATCGTACCATATTGAATTGCGCTTCCGGAAAATTACTAATCCCTGATGTATTCAAAATATGTCTGATAGGATTGATTTGCAGTTCGGTCATCATTTGAGAAGACAGTTCTTCAAAAAGCTGAATTTGTCCTTTGGCAAATTCATAGTGTACTTTATCATCACTTGTAGCCATGTGCGACAAAATACTTTTGACTTGTACCGCATCATTCTCTTTTAAAGTTTGAATTAATTCTAGAATATCGTTTCGTTCAAAACCTAATCGATGCATTCCTGTATCGAGTTTGATATGAATTGGGAAATGTTTTAGTTTCTTATGTTCCGCAATTTTCAAGAAATTATTTAAGCCTCTTAGATTATAAATCTCCGGTTCTAATTGGTGCTGAATAATGGAAGAAAAACTAGTGCTCTCAGGATTCAGTACCATAATCGGCAGACGGATTCCGTCATTTTTCAACGATATTCCTTCATCGGCGAAAGCCACACCTAAATAATCCACTTGATGATGTTCCAGTAAACTGGCAATTTCTAGTCCTCCATTGCCATAACCAAAGGCTTTGACCATGACCATTATTTTGATATTGGGTTTTAATTTGGCTTTATAAAAATTCAAATTATAACTCAAGGCATTCAGGTTGATTTCCAGAACCGTTTCGTGCTTTTTTTGTTCCAAAACGGCCACAATTTCTTCAAATTCAAAAGAACGAGCGCCTTTGACCAAAATTGTTTCATTGGAGAAATCCAAATTTTCAAAATCAGCTAAAAAATCAGATGTGTGTGCATAGGTGACACAATTTACAAATCGATTTTTAAATTCCGAAATCGTTTGTCCGATCCCTATTACGCGCTGGATATTATTAGCAACAACCAATTTTGCTACTCGGCCATACAGCTCTTCATCCGTAAGTCCGCTTTGAAAAATATCCGATAGGATGAGTGTTTTCTTTTGGAATTTATTCTGACTTTCTAAGAAATCTAAAGCGATCTTCAACGACTGAAAATCAGAACTGTAACTATCATCAATCAAATTACAATTATTGATACCGTTCTTGACTTCCAATCGCATTTCAACAGGATACAACAACTCCATTCTGGAATGAATCGTCACATTATCATACTTCATGTATAGTAAAACTAATAAACACGAAATTGCATTTTCAATTGAAGCCATGTCTTCAAATGGAATATCTATTTCATATAGACCACCCTTAAACTGATAGAAAATGGTTGTTTTTTTATTTGAAATTTTAGTTTCGGTCACAAAAACATCTACATTTTCATTGTCAAAACTCCAACTAAATGTTGTCCTCTTTGACGAAATCAAAGCATCTACTCTTTCGTCTTTTTTATAAATTAAAACATCAGAACTTTTAAAAAGCAATAATTTTTCGGCAATCTTTTGAGTAGTGTTTTCAAAACCCTCATCGTGCGAGGTTCCTATATTGGTCAAAACCCCAATTGTAGGTTTCACAATAGGCTCTAACTTTTCCATCTCAGAAATGGTCGAAATCCCTGCTTCAAAAATCCCTAAATTGTGTTTTTCATTGATTGCAATGACGGACAAAGGAACGCCTACTTGCGAATTAAAACTTTTTGGAGAACGGATAATATTAAAATCGGGACTCAACAGAAAATTAAGCCATTCTTTGACTATCGTTTTACCGTTACTGCCTGTAATTCCAATTACTGGAAAATCAAATAATCCTCGGTAATAGATGGCGAAAATTTGAAAAGCCACCAATGTATTTTCAACAACTATGAAATTGGCTTTGTCGTCTAATCCCTCCGGAATATAACTCACTACAAAGTTGTTTACGCCTTCACTGATTAATTCTTCTATATAAAGATGGGCATTATTATTAGGACCAATCAAAGCAAAAAACAACGTGTTCGAACCATTATGTGAAGATCGACTATCAATAGAAATATGATCTATAATCACCGAGGAGATATCTCCATAACAGGTAGCCGAAAAAACTGAAATAATATTTTTTAATAGAATGCTCATGGTCTTTTTATAATCTTTCTCAAAAATAGTACTTCTGAATCATTTCCTTATAATGCAAGTCTATTATTTTAAAAAACCTCCTATTCCATAGTAACTGAACATTTTAACTACTCCCGTCGAAACTGTTTTTTAACACCATTAAGAAATTAAGAATATTTAAGACTTAATAAACCTTGATTTCTTTAATAGTTAACTGTTCAAATAGTATAAATTGTCAACAGTGAAAGCACTGTTAACCGACCTATTATCAGCAACAATTTTATTATATTTGTTACACTAACTAAAACCACCACTTTGAAAAAGTTTCTCGTCTCCTTTTCTTATGTTTTTCACCCCTTATTCATTCCCTTATACGCGACATTTTTTTATGTATTTGCGAATCATTCGTACACTGTCACCAAAGAGAAAGCAATTATTTTTCTCCAAGTAATTGTAGTTACTATCATTCTACCGCTTATTGTTTTTTTCTTATTACGATCTATTGGTAAGATTAGTTCTGCTATGATTCCCAAATTAGGGGAGCGTAAAATGCCTTTAGTTATTCAATGTTTTTTGATTATCTTATTGGTCAAAAAAGGAATTACGATTGAACTCTATCCCGAGTTTCATTTTTTCTTTTTGGGAGGATTACTCAGTACGCTTATCGCTTTAGTCCTATTATTTGCAAAAATAAAAGCGAGTCTTCACATGATGGGAATTAGTGCTTTGACCCTTTTTGTATTTGGTTTGAATATGCATTTCGAAACCTATGGTACTATTTGGGTTCCCTTTTTGATCATTATGAATGCAGCTGTAGCAGCCTCACGACTTAAAATGAAAGCACACACTCGAAAAGAACTCACCATTGGCTTTTTACTAGGTAGTATTCCGCAAATGTTGTTACTCTATGTCTGGTTATAAGATATAGAAAATAACCCCCACATTAAAGGCTTTCATGTCAATTTGCTCACCATTAACTTTTGCCGATTTAAAAAGGGCATTCAGGCCGTAATAGGCATAGATATTAAAAGTATTGTAACCTGTAGCTAGATAAATTCCATACTGTAACTTATCAAAATCCTTGTTATTTGTGATCACCGTAGTCCCTTTTGCATCAGTAGAAACATAACGGTCATAAATTAAATAACTAAATTTTACACCACTATAAATACGCCAAAACTTATAGGATTCATAAGTTGATGTTCGCCAACGAAATTCTATTGGTACATCTACAAAAAGTTGCGAAAATCTATTTTTACTATAATCCTCTGATGAAGCAAAGAGTGCATAAGTAATAGTTTCACCAGTTTGTTCGATATCTAAATTTTGAATAAAATTGTTATATGTGAACCCAACTCCCGAAGCAAGTGCCAGAGTTCTTTTTTTATTCACTGGCATATCTCTTAAAAAACCTACCGAGAAACCAGTCGAGAACTTATTTTGGGATAAACCAGACGGTTTGTTATTTAAATTATTAAACGTAAAACCAAAATAAAATTGATCCTCACGATACAAAGAATCAATCACTATCATTGGTGATTGTGCCTCTTTGATTTCCTCTTGTGCGCACAAATTAAAAAACGATAACAAATAAATAGAATTAAGCAGTTGTCGCATTGTAGCCTTTGGTTTTAGAATAATTAAAAAGATAAACAAATATAAATATTTATACGCATCTTATCTAATGAATCACAATCAAACAGGCAGGGCAAACGCACCAATTATTTTTGGCTACAAATTACTGAGAATCTAAAAAATTAATTATACCAATTTTTTAGATTCTTGATGATTACTTCGTCTGTTCGCTTTCGCTCGGGGCTAAACAGGGCTGAAGACAGGAAACCTATTAAAAACAAAAAACCTCGAAATCCAATGACTTCAAGGTTTTTGATACTAATTATTTCAGACATTATACTTTATAAGCTTGATCGTAGTCGAGATCCATTATTAATCTGAACATGGTTTCGACTGCGCTCAACCTGACAATCCTACATAATACAATCTCAGTAAATCTAAAACACAAACCGCAATAAACTACAATTTATCTTCTAACTCAATATCGATAAAACGAAATCCTCCCAATGGAATATCAATTTCAACCGTAGAATTTGCAGTTCCTTTAAACTCTTCGTTATTCAAAATATCTTTTATTTTCTTCACTTTGATGTTATTTATTTTCACAATTGCTTTGGCATTATTTGGATTGATATATCCGTTTTCAACCAATGTTAAACGCAATTGCTTTGGACCAACTTGTGCTACAACCCAACCTACATTTCCAGAAACCGTAATCGGAATCAAGGCAGCACTTTTTTTAATATCGTCTTCAATCACTTTGTAATATTCATTTGGCGCATAAGTCGTTTTTCCGTCAGCAGAAAAATAGTTTTTACCATCCGAATAATATTCTTTCATGATGTTTTTGTACCAAGGATGAATATTATCAACCAATGGTTTTCTAAAAGCGGTTTTATCTGCAAAAACACCAAATTGTGGTGGCGTAATCAAAACCATCCCGTTACTATATTTCGGAATAAAATTCAGTCTTCTTTCGGTTGCACCGGCAGCGTATCTAGAAAAATCCCATTCGGTTAACGGCGCTCCTGGCCATGTACCGTTTAATCTACTGAAAGCAAAAGGTTCACTGTCTTTTTTATCTTTATCAAAAAACGTCAACCATTTTACGTTACTGGCATCGTTTAGATAGTCTTCATCGGGATTAGCAATGCTTAAATGCACCGGTGAAAAGCTCAAAATATCAGCACGTTGTGGCACATATATAGCACCTTGAGCCACTAAGTCCCAAAGCATGCTCATGTATTCCTGATCTACAGGAAAATTATCAATAAACTGCGCCCCACTAGAAATAGAATACACCATTGTTCGTAGAAAATGATTGGGTAACGTTTGGTTCGAATGCTGACGCAAACGGTCAAAACTAGTATTGTCTCTAGCGCAACGTGCTCCAAAACTATCTACAGAACCAGCTGCCCAAAGTCCTAATCTAGCAGTAAAACTCAGTTCCATAGATTTATCGGTGGTTTCTTCCATGGCAGGTACAAATACACTGGCGTACTTTCCAGAAACCAATGGTTTCCATTTGTCCATATACACGCTCGACTGCCAAAACAAATGCTTGTTACGCAAGTACAAACTACCATTTTTGGTTTTTGCATACTCTGCCAAGGGCAACATTAAATCGTTCATCACAAAATTAAAAGCCTCCGAATGGTCTTCTACCTCAGGATAGATGATTACTGTTTTGTTTCCGTTTGCCAAATCCAATCCTTTTTTGGTTGTTTCTACTTGGTACATATAGGGATCGTTACCATGACCTCCCCAATAGGAAATTCCTTTTCCGTTGGATTCTTTGTGTTTTTTAGCCAGTATTTCCAGCACTTGATCTTGTGTTAATACGTATTTCATTCTACCATCGCGTTTGTTTTTGTACACTTCGCTGGGCATAGCAGAACGGTCCCAATTTTCCTTATCAAAACTACCTCCGTTTAAGAAAACAGGATTTTTATATTTAGCCTCAATACGGTCTATTGCTATAGCAGCACCGTCTTTTTTTCTGTTTTCGGACATCAAATAAACCGTAGCCGATTCTTTTTGATAAGAAGGTTTTTCAAACTTCTTTAAATTGTCTTTTATGATTTTTGTATTTACAAGAATGTCTTGTATTTTTCCTGGAGGCATTAGATTTTCAAAATCCTTTCTCCATTTTTTATTATCAAAATCAATAATATGAATGGCACTACCCCCACTTTGAGCACTGGCTAAAATAAGTTTATTCGAATTTGGATCCTTACACATGTCATTGAAAGAAAATCGGGTTGGAACCACTTCTCCATCCGCATCTTTTTCACCGACATTGTTAATTATGATGTCACTTCCAAAAAGCGACACATAAGCCCGTTTCCCATTATTATTGAATACTTCTGTTTGAATAACCCGATACATCCCTCTACTGAGTGACGCTTTATTTTTTACATTTTTAAAATCAACCTGTGTCAATTTCTTAGGATTTGCAATGTCAATTTTTATGTAAGTCATCCCTTTAGCTTGCGCGCCGGTGCGTCCCATTAACACTTCGCTATTTCCGTCTAAATCTGCATCGGCAATTTTTAAATCACCATAAGGACCATTCTTTTTTATGACTATTGTTTCATAAGGTAATTTGTCTAATGGGTTGAAAAAATAAACCGTACCATTACCACTCATACTGTTTTGAACTCCATGAACTACCACTATTTCTTTGCCGTTGGCTAATTTAGCAGGTCTCAAAAAATTAGCAATGTGCAATCCGCTTGGTGGCAATTCTTTGGCAGCTTTACTAGAAGCTTTTTCTACCGAGTACGTTTTGGACGCTATTTCGCTTACCAACACTCCTTTTGGAGATACATAATAAAAACTGTTATCATAACCGCCACAAACTACATACGCCTTACCTTCTTTATTAACCACACAAACCGAGTACATAGGCGCCTCATTTTGTTGGAACTTCCACAGTAATTTTCCTTTACTATTCAAACAATAAACAGCACCATCTGCATTTGCTGCAAAAATTTCGTCAACGCCATCATTATCGATATCGCCAGTCCATAAATCATGGTTCATAAAACCAGACAATTTATTCTCCCATCGTATTGCACCATCGTAACCTACGGCCAAAACGATACCTTCATAACTTGTACAAGCTACATAAGTACCCTTTTTATCAATGGCAGTACGTACTTTGGTAATGGTGTATTTAGTATCAATACTAATCACGCCATCGTCCTTACTAGTATTTGCATATCCAAATAGGGAACTGCTTAGTATTACTACAGATAAATAAATTTTCATTACTACTGAATTGCTACTCTTCATTGGTTGTTTGATTTAAAAGTGGGTTGTTATAGTTTAAAGCTACCTAGCAGTTGTTTTTACACGCCTTTTCTAGTTGTTGTACCAAAATACGCCTTTTATAATTGAAGTCTTGTGTGAATGGGTAAATGAAATGTCTGTCTTAGTAAATTTTTGATTTTTCTAGAAAACTAGATTATTCCAGTTAGTATATATAAGTGCTACTGCGAGTTCGAGCGAAGGCGTTTAATTAATCCTATTTTGTTGTCAATTCGAGTGATTTTAATTGATAATGCGATAGCATTATTATTTAAAATTGTATCGAGAAGCACACTTTAAGCTAGAGTTCTCGATACTGGCTTGCAATTTTCTATCGCAAATTGTAAGCCAACTCGAACTGACGAATCCTAACTTAATGTCATTGAGTTCGAGAGAAGTCGTTTAGTAAAAGATTGTGCATCAAAATAGCACGCAGATTTCGCAGATTTTAGCAGATAATAAAAGAAAAAATCTGCCGAATCTACGTCAAATTAAAAAAGAGAATCTCTTAACTTAATGACATTGCTATATAATTGGTATTAGAATTGGAGGTTTTCCAATTGTACGAAGGCACTTAATACTATCCCACAGGAGTAGTAAAACAAAAAATGCTCCCCATCAAGGAAGCATTTTTGACTTTACACTTAACTATACCTGTGAATAGGGCATAAAAAAAACCGCCAAACTTACTACAAAGTTTGACGGTTTTTGAAATATTATTTCTTACTGTAATTATTTAATTACCAATTTAGTAACTGATGTTTTACCTACTGAAACTAATTCTAAAAGATACACTCCTGAACTTAATCCAGAAACATTCAATTGATAATTGCTAGCAGTTGCTTTAGCAGTTAAAACTTTTGTTCCTACTGTACTATATACTGTAATATCACCACCGTTTACTGAATTTACATTTACAACATCATCAGCTGGGTTAGGATAAACACTAACACCTTCTAAAGTGTTTTTTGCGGTACCTAAAGTAGTAGAAAAAGTAGCAGACATGGTGTCGAAATAAAAGTTGTTTCCAGCTACTGCGTTATAAGCTGAATTATCAGGAATAGCAGCTGGATCATTCCAGTTAACCCCAAGAAAGAAGGTAATTCCTTCAACATTAGCATCTAATAAAGGCAAAGAAAAGGTTAACTCTTCCCAACCACCAGTGAAATTAGTGGTTAATTGTGTAACTTGCGGCTGATTCGCAGTAACAGCATCTGACGCATCTACAGTTTTCAACTTAACATTAATCTGAGCAGCAGTAGTTCTGTTCGTTTTAACCCAAACTTTAACAATAGCTGTTTTGCCAGTTAAAAATCCAGGAGCATAAGTTTTTTTATAATTACTAAAATTCCAAAAATTTGATGTTTGAGCTGCTGTAAATGTAACTTTCATACTTTGCAACCCAGCTTGTGCTCCAACAGACGATATTGAACGTGTTGCTCCATTTCCTGAGTACTGCGTTATACCTGTAGGGTCTTCAAAATTTGGATTTTGAATAAACTCTGAATATTGAGTTGCAGGAATAGCAGCTAAAAACTCTATAGAATCCACATATATAATACCCTCAACGGCTGGGGCAGTGGGAAAATTACCTCTGAAAAGTAATTTTACTTCTTCAGTTGTGGAATTAGCTGTTTGCGCAGCCGTCCAAGCAGTGGTAGTCCTTAAATCAAAATAATAGGTTTGAAACTCTGTATCTTCAGCAGATATATTGAAATTTGCAGTATTATCAGTAGCAGCAGAAGTTTGTGCTTTGACTCTTATTGAATTAGATTTACTGGTGTTTTTGATAACCAATTTTAAAAAATTCATAGTTTTAGCATTTATTGTTGCAGTCGCAGGAGCTAATGCTATTGTCGAATTATTAGTTGTTCTAACACACGCTAATGTACCTCTACCTCCTTCAATAACTAAATCCGCAGATGCCATCTGAAATTCTTTATCCCATCCCCCTTTGCTACTCTCAAAGTCAAATAATTGAGCTGATGCACTTGTCATGGCAAAAAATGCAACGACCATAATCATTTTTTTAAGTAATTGTGTTTTCATAATAATTTAATTTAAGTTAATATTTAATAATTTATTGTAATCCAAAAGTATATAATCACCTATACTTCGGTGTCTTTATGAGTAAATAATAGGTCTCTATGAATAATATATTGAGCTACAAATTATTTTTAATATAAAAATACAATTAAATCACGCTCATGACCAAAGCAATCTTACCAATGCATGGTCTTATTTTACCCCATCGTGTTTTATTTTTAATTTATTGGGATAAATACCTGTATATTATTATTTGCATTTGTGTAAAAAGAGAGTTTCATACCGCTATTACTTAATAGATTTGTTTTCTTTGCATTTTCACTTGACACACGATTGTATTTATTTTAAAACTGCTTTGCAAAATGGGTTCTGCTTTTAAAACCTGTCATCACCTATACCTCATTGATGGCCATTTTCTTTTTACTCAAGATTTCAATAGCTCTATTCAATCTATAATTCATTTCAATAGCACAAAAGAGGTTTAATCTGCTAACTCTTTTACTTTTTGGCAAAAACAGACACTATAAAGCTACAAAATTTTAGACAATTAATCTAACTAAAATACTGATTACCAAACATACTCTATTAAGATGTACGTTTTTCAAATACAAATGTATTTTTATTCTATTAACTCTTTTGACTAAAAAACTAAAGTATCCTACTGTTTTCTTCAACAAACGAATCAATCCTTGCCACTTCTTCCTAATATTTTTTTTGCAATACTGTTTAGTGGAGTAAAAATTTGTTCTCTAAAACAAAAAATGCTTCCCTTTCAGGAAGCATTCATTTTACTAGTAGTCAAGGTGAGGTTACCTCTGGCATTTCCAGATCAAGGCGTTCCAAAAATAAATGATTACTTTGTATATCCTAACCTAAGCCATTTTTGTTTTACCACTTAGACCAACAAAAAAGTTGGGCACGCACTAAAACAAAAAATGCTTCCCCTTCGGGAAGCACTCATTTTATGCAGAGAGGAAGGGATTACCTCTGGTTTTCCCTGAAAGGGGCGTCTCACATTCCCATGAGCGCTTGGCATTTCATGCCTAAGCCTTTTTTGGATCAAGACAAAAAGTTGTGGGGAAATATTTAAATAAGGATATTTGTATTTTAAAATCTTTTCCCAATGCAAGATTCTTTTAATGAGATCCTAAAATTATTACTACCTGAGATAATAATAAACTATTTTGAACTTACTTCTTATAAAAAGGAAAATGAAGCACTCCATCTTTATCTAAAAGAGATTAATTCACTACCAAAAGAATATCGTCAAAACAAATTAAGTTCAAAAGGATTCTTCGATGAAATAACAGTCCAGGATTTCCCTATCCGCGGTCATAAAGTATATCTTCATATCACTCGTAGAAGATGGCTTAATGAAGACACTGGTAAAGTTGTTTTTAGAGATTGGAATTTAGTAGCAGACGGAACTCGTGTAACACAGGAGTTTGCGTCTTTTTTAAAAGAGATCAATAGATTCTAGTCCAAATGATTGTAATACTATTGCTTCTTTCTATGGAGTTTCTGGTAGAAACCTCCAATGTCAATACAAAGACTTTTTAAGTGATTTTAAAGCTTGGGATCAAATAAAACATGCTAAAAAATGGCTTGTTTTTCCGCAAAACATTGGAAAGAACCTGTCAATAGATGAAACCTCCCTTTCAAATGGCGAACTCTATACTATTTTAACTAACAAATCTGGAAAAGGGAGAAAGGGAACTATTGTAGCTATGATTGCAGGAACTAAAGCCGATACAGTTATTGCAGTTATAGAAAAAATCGCTCTTAAACAACGAAATCTAGTTCAGGAAATAACTTTAGACATGGCGGGAAATATGAATTTGATTGCCAAAAAATGCTTTCCTAATGCAACTCGTGTCACAGATCGATTTCATGTTCAAAAACTAGCTACAGAGGCTTTACAGGAAATCAGGATTAAATATCGTTGGGAAGCTATCGATCAAGAAAATAATGCTATTGAAAAAGCAAAAAAAAGCAAATCTAATTTCGAATCTCAAATACTTTCAAATGGAGATACACTTAAGCAATTACTCGCTAGAAGTCGTTATTTCTTATACAAAAACAAATCAAGATGGACGCATAACCAAACGCAACGTGCCACTTTATTGTTTGAATTATATCCAGACATTTTAAAAGCATACGATTTAGCACAAGATTTGCGTACTATCTTTGAAAAAACAACTGACAAAATCATTGGGTTTGCAAAACTAGCCAAATGGCATGAAAAAGTAGATCAATCCGGATTCAAATCTTTCGGCACAATCTCTCGTACAATTACAAATCATTATCAGACCATATTAAATTATTTTGACAATAGAAGTACTAATGCCTCTGCAGAATCATTCAATGCCAAAATAAAAGCATTCAGATCAAAATTCAGAGGAGTTAGAAATATAGAATACTTCCTGTTTAGACTAACTAATATATATGCTTAATTTGTTCCACTCCACAGGTTTTCGTTATGATCCCCTTTTTTGTTGTACCGCTTAGACCAACAAAAAAGTTGGTCACGCCCTAAAACAAAAAATGCTTCCCTTTCAGGAAGCATTCATTTTCTTGCAGAGAGGAAGGGATTCGAACCCTCGATACAGTTGCCCATATACTAGCTTTCCAGGCTAGCTCTTTCAACCACTCAGACACCTCTCTAATTAAGGTTTGCAAATAACTCAAAAAAAAATGACTTAGAGAAGTAAAAAATAGAATAATATTCTCCCATCCCCTTAATAAAACCTAATCCATTCTTTTTCAAAACAAAAGGTTATAGTATCACACCGCAATACTATAACCTTTTTTTAAAATTATTGGTTTTAAACTTAATTTCTATAATTGAGTTTTATCCATTTCAAATCATCCCAAAAAATACTTTGTCCAACCACGGCACCAGGATTAATATCCGGCTCCATTGCAATTCTAAACTTAGTTCCTGAAATAATAGCATCAGTAGTAATTTCTTTGGTCATTAGCACCCACTCGCCTGTAGGCAAAGAAGACACATCCCAATTATCAAGCTGAAATGAAGGCCCATCTAATATGGTATTAAATTGTTTAATAGTATTTCCAGCCTCTAGATAAACTCTAAAAGAAACAATATAGGTACCTGCAGGAATTCCGTCGGGTTTAGAGAAATTTGTTCCTTGTAATTTCAAAGATTCCACTCCACCTACCGGTACGGTATATTGCATACTCGCTGTTCCTTCATAAGCTCTTGATGTAGTACGCTGATAAGTAGGGTCACCAGCCGTTCCATTTTTATTACCCACAAACCAACCCGCTACAAAGGCTGCTTTATAATTACCACTTACTTTTTCGAATCCAGCAAAACTAGACTCGAGAGCATTATTCCCTGACCCTAACATTACTGCAACAGGACCAAAGCTTTTTAAAACTCGATCGTCAACTGACACAATGCTACCCGCATTATAAGACAAGGTAACAATATCCGTATTATACAATTCCTCCTTAAGAGTAACAGTAATAATTGATGGATCAACAACACTTATCGCAACCCCAGCCACAGCAACATTTTCATCAAACGCAACAGGCGAAACATCATTGGTTACATGCACCACAAAATTGGCAGCAATATTATCAACTGATTCTACCTCACCAGTAACACTAAACGAAATAACCTTATTACTGATGGTCACTTTACCATCTTGAACAAAATCTTTTGTTGAAGGGATCACTTTTATCTTTAGAGGAATTAACTTAGATACGGTTGCTTCTGGCACACCATCTCCATTTCTTTTAATCTCCATTGAAGCAGTATAATCTCCTGGTTTATTGTATTTTATATTAGAGGTCTCATTACTACTTTGTTCTGGCTTGCCACCCACTGTAAACCAAGTTCTAGTGTTAGGGTTCCCCGTAGTGGATAGATCCACAAAAACAAGTTCTTCCCCCGCTTCTATTGTCACAGTTTTCCATGTCGCCATTCCTTCTACCACAGGAAGCTGAGCCTCAGTAAGAGACAATACCTCAACCAAAGGAGGGTTAATAGGGTCTACACTATAATCATACTTATATACTTTGCAAGCAGGACTAATATTTGGAAATACTTTGACCGTAAATATCTTTTTAACTACCCAGTTTTCACCCTCTTTGACAGCACCTTCTACTTCGTACTTAAAGACATTTTTCAACAACACTTCATAATCACCTGGCTCTGTAAATAATACATTTACAGCGTTATCTGAGCTGCTTTTTTCGTTTCCTGCAACTATAAATTTAGAAAAATCGGTCATTAAAGAGGTGAATTTTCCACTCAAAAACTTACCTGACTCAGGGATAACCCATTCATGACTAATTGCATTTTGAGAGGCATCCAAAAAAGTAATAAATTTACCTTCACTCAACACATAATCGGAATCTTTAAAACTCTGACTGGTGTACCAACCAAAACTGGAGTAATCATCGTATGGTGCTTCATATTCATTCGCACAACTTAATGTAAAAAGAAAGACTACCGTTAATAATACTATATTTTTTATGTTTTTCATCTAGACTTTTTTTTAGATTATTTTGAATTTTGATTATACAAAACCTCTGAAATTGGTAAGGGCAGATAATCATTCAAACCCGTATTGTAATTTGCAGCAGCATCAGTATACTCTTTGATTGAAATCTTAAGATTTGAAGGATCTGCACTTAAACCTTTTTGCAACAAACTACTACTACGCTTAATTCCTTTTTGAGTAGTATAGTCTATTAGATTAAAATCCAATAGCGCTAAATCTTGGTATCTTTTTTTAGAAATCCCCCATCTTCTTAAGTCGACTGATCTTTCTGCATATCCTTCACAGCTTAACTCCAAAGGTCTTTCTACGTGCATAATATGCTCCATCAAACTGGCTTGAGTGTAAATTTCCTCATCAAAATCATGACCAGAACCGTCATCTTCCCCAAGTAGCATTAACCCCCAACGCATACGGATTTCGTTTATAAGCTTCTTAGCCCCTTCCAAATCATTTGTTTGTGTCAAACATTCGGCTTGCATTAAATACGCATCTGCTAATCTATAAATCACTAAATTTTTCCCCGATTTAAAACCTGTTTCCAAGATGTCTTGCTCAGAGGCCACGATATCGTGATTAGTGAATTTTTTGAAATAGGAAAAGGTTGTTCCTCCAAAGGTAACAAGCTCATTAGCCGTAGCTGCCTTATAATATTTCGATTGCTCATCATTTACTAAAGCAACATATTGAGAAGCCCTCAAAGGCACATTACGCAATTTTTTCCCTCCAGTACCATTATCAACATAATTCCTAGCATCCTGTGAATCTAATTCTTCACTTTGGTAAGCATAAGTCAACCAGGCCGAAGGTACAACTGACGCTTGCCCCTTGATGGTTCCAGCAGGAGCAAAATACCTAGCAAAACGATTAAAGAAACTCTCCTCATCAAATGTTCCTTCTTGAGTTTGGTGTACAGCCGAATAGTTGATTTCTAGAATTGATTCTGAATTAAAATCTCCTTCACCTGTAAAAAGCAGCTTAACATTATCCCCTTTTAATAATTGATATCCATAAGCAGGATTTCCAATAACCTTTTTCAAATAGAACATCGAATCATCATACTCTTTGGTATACAAAAAACTTTTCCCCAAAACCATAGCAGCAGTACCTGCGGTTACTCTTGATTTTTGATCAAATTTATCTGGCAAATTATTGTAAGCATATAACAAATCATCTCTAAAGAACTTAAGCACTTCAGACGAACTAGATAGTTTTTTTGAAAATTCTTCTAGTTTTACTGGGTTTTTATCCCTGATCACTATTCGTCCTTGATTGTAATTGGAATGCATATAAAAATGCATTAATCCTCTAAAAAAACGGGCTTGAGCCATTTGCTCTGTCCATTGTTTTTGGCTTTTCAAGTCTGCAGTCATTCCATTCAAACCTTCAATAACTTGATTAGCTCTAAAAATCACTTGGTACATAGCGTTCCAGCTTTTTTCGAAATCTTTTACATTGTTATTGTATGATTTGTTATACCAAGGCATCCCTAGCTCATAAGGTAAGTCTCTATCTTTTGGAAAAGCCAAATCACTTCTCCATGCTTCAAAGTCTACTGAGTACAAATAATTATTCAACATCGCACCGTAAACAGAGGTAAGATTTGCATCAGACTCCGTTAAGTTGGACCAATAAATATCGGACGAAATCGTATTAGGGTTCTCTTCTTCTAAATAGCTATCCGAGCAAGATTGAAAAACACCTGCCATTGCTATGAACCCTACTATAAAATATATCTTTTTTTTCATATCATTTAAAATTTTAGTTTAACACCCAAAGTATACAAAGCAGCCAACGGATACCTAGAAGCATCTACTCCTCTTCTTGCTACATTGTTACCCCCAACTTCGGGGTCAAAACCTGAGTATTTAGTGATTGTTAATGGGTTTTGAGCCGAAATAAATATTCTTAAATTAGAAATACCTAGTTTGTTAACCACATTGGACGGAATTGAATATCCTACAGAAAGTAGTTTAAGTCTTAAATAATCACCGCTCTCTAGCCATTGATCAGTAAAACCTCTATAATTGAAACTACCGCTCTTATTATCTCCTTTATTCAACGGAATTTGAGAAGTTGGGTTATCTGTTGTCCACTGATTAACCAAATCCTTATGATTACCTGTAGCGTAAGCCGCAGCTTTAGATCCATTCATAATTTCGGATCCTACAGTTCCGTACCAGTTCATATAAAAATCAAAGTTTTTATAGTCCCATCTAAAGTTAAACCCAATTTCATAATCAGCTAAACCACTTCCTAGATAATGTCTATCAGCTTCTGTAATATCTCCATCACCGTTATGATCTACATAAATCAAATCTCCCAAAGCCGCAGTAGCTCTAGTTGGGAATTTTTGATAGGCATCTAATTGTTCTTGACTCTGTATCACTCCATTCGTTTCATACAAGAAAAATGCACCCGCTTCATAACCTTCAGCCAAAGCAGTAACTACCGAAGCCGGATCACCGTTTAGCAGAGCAGAGTTTGAATTGTATATCAAATCAATATCACCAGCCATTCTCGTAATTTTATTGGTGTTTTTGGTAAAAGTAGCACTAACGCTAAAATTACTTTTTCCTATTCGCTCACGGTATCTTGCTGACAATTCCAAACCTTTATTTGTCATATCTCCCACATTAAGAGTCAAAATTGGATCATAGTAAGCTCCTGCAGAACCCGGAAGCCTCACTGGAAACAACATATCATCTTTCTTAGTATGGTAATAATCCGCCGTTAGATTCACTTTGTTTTTAAACATTGCAACATCAATTCCAATGTTTTTTTGAATAGAAGTTTCCCATCTCACATCAGCATTGGCGTAAGAACGTATGGCAGCACCATAAGCAACATCTACATCTTGATCACTAAAGATATAATCACTTCCTAAAGCTATATTACTACTATATTCATAAGGGCTAAAACTTTGATTCCCTACTGTTCCATAACTCACCCTAAGTTTAAGGCTGTTGACTGTCTTTTTATACTTTTTCCAAAAAGATTCATCTGAAATATTCCAAGCTCCAGACACAGAGGGAAAAGTCCCCCAACGGTACTCTTTTGCAAATTTTGAAGAACCATCTTTCCTAATGACTCCAGACACCAAATACTTTCCTTTGTAGTCATATTGCAACCTTCCTAAATATCCTAAGATTTTTGTTTTAAAATTAAAGCCTGAATACACATCTGGGTTAATCGTAGCCCCATTAAGAACCTCTATACTATTGTTTATCACCCCTTGTTTGTATGCCGTAAACTCATCACTACTATTCTCATCCAACGACATTGTAGCCAAAGCTCCAACCCTATGATTCCCGAATTTCTTTTTGTAATTTAAACTACCATCCCATGTCAAAGTGGTTCTTCTGGTAGAGGTTGCTTGAACAAAACTTTTAGTTGGATCCGTATTCGACTCATTGTCATCAATATCAATTTCTGTATATTGAGGACTAAATACGTTTCTTGTTTGATTAATTACAGCCGCTCCAAGTCGAGTTACAAAACTTAATTCTTTGGTAATATTTCTAGTAATACTTATATTAGCATTGATTCTATCCATATTAGTTTCATCTTTTCTCTTCATGCTTAAAGCCAAATTATTGACAGAACCTCTTCCTAATGCATCAGTATAAACAATATCTGACTCTAAATCTACCTCAGGAAAATATGCTGGACTACGAATAGCATTGGTCACTAAACTGTTATTAGCTCTTAATCTGTTTTCTACAGAAAAAGCCACACCTGCATCAATAGCCCATTGATCATTTTTATAAGACGTATTTGCTCTTCCGTTGTATCTTTTAAATCCAGAATTTATCACCAATCCTTCTTGCTCAAAAACCCCACCTACTAGATTGTATGAGAAATTTTGCGCGCCTCCTGATACATTCAAAACATATTGATTGGTCTGAGCACCGTTAACCATCACCTTATCATCAAATGAGTTATCATTATTCAACCAGTCTGGGTTTCTGTGTGGACCTGGATTTACAGCTCCTGGTACATTATTTTCCAAAAGAGCCAATTCATAGGCTATTCTCTCGTTGGTATTCATTAATGGCACTCCTTGTCCTAAGATTTGAAAACCGCTAGAAGTATCCAAGTTAATGCTCACTTTTCCACTTTTTCCTCTTTTGGTTGTAATTAAAATTACCCCCGCAGCTCCTCTAGTTCCATATACCGCCGCCGAAGCCGCATCTTTTAATATATCAATAGTTTCAATTTCGCTAGGACTTAATCTAGGATCTCCTTGTTGCGGTATACCATCTACAACAAACAAAGGGGTGTTTGTCCCTCCTAATGAAGTAATTCCACGAATTTGAATACTAGAACTCTCTCCTGGCTCTCCACTCACAGCAGCTACAGTTACCCCTGCTACTTGCCCTTGAAGGGAAGATGCAATATCTTGATTGACAAACATATCGATATCCTTAGCTTTTACTTGTGCAACAGCACCGGTTAACTCCTTTTTTTTGACAGTTCCGTAACCGATAACAACGACTTCCTCTAGCTCTTTTGTTTGAGCTATTAGAGCCACATTGATTTTGTTTGATGTTACCTTAATATTCTCTGTTTCAAAACCTATATAACTAAATTTTAAAATATCTCCTTTCTTGGCACTAATCAAATATTGACCATCAAAATTAGTATTTGTTCCGTTTTTTGTTCCCTTAACAAAAATAGTCACTCCTGGGATTGGCAAACCATCTTCGGCACTGGTGATCACACCCTGAACACTATTTATTTGCGCCCAAATTGAAGATTGAGAACAAAAAAAAGCGACCATTAAAAGGACTGTTAATTTTTTTGTTAAAATTGTTTTTTTGTTTTCCATATAAGTACTGGTTTTTTAATTCATTAAGTATTCTTTTTTAATACCTAATTTTGGTTTTTATTCTAATAAATCAATTCAGATTTAAATGAGAAGATTTTAATTAAATTACATTAAAATCAAAAAAAATATAATTAAAATAATTAATGATGAAAATTTTGATGTAAAATTACATTATATATAATTATTTGAGGTAAATACAAAATAAGGCAATATATCCGCTGAAGCAAAAAAAATCATTACCTTTCACTAAGCCAATATTACCCCTTTTCCCAAAAAACACCTTTATCAATAGTTATTTCCTACAAATAACAAATAAATCTGTTTGTTAATAAATGTTAAAAAAAATTAATGGAAAGAATTTTGCATTTGATAAATTCATACAAAATCATAGCAATTGATGCTTTAATACGGCCTAATTAGAAATAAAAAAAATGACTATTGTGCTTTTTGAGAAAAATAATTCCGAATGATATTATGTAACTATTTTTACAAGCAGTAAGGTTTAGTAAGGGGCTCAATAGTTTAATACCATTGCTGTTTTGAATTTACAGTTATATAATGGTTGTCTGGTTGAACGCTGTCGAAACCTCGCTCTATGGAATAGTAAACAATCTCGACTTCGCTCGATTTGATAAAAGTAAAGGTGTAAATTCAAAGATTAGAGGTAATAGTAGTTACTATTGCAGCATCTTCAAATAAACACAAAGAAAACATTAACTTTTTTAATGAATTCACAATCCCGACCTTTGCAGCAAATACCAATCAGCATGTTCAAAGCATTAGAATCTAGAAATTTTAAAATATTCTTTTACGGTCAGTCTATTTCTGTCATTGGGACTTGGCTGCAAAAGACTGCCGTGAGTTGGATGGTGTACAGCATCACCAATTCGGTATTTTTATTAGGACTTGTTATATTTTTCAGCATGATTCCGTCGCTATTCCTGTCGCCCTTAGCAGGGAGTTTCTTGAAAAAGTATGATAGACACAGAACCATGATTGTTTTACAATTTATGGCCATGTTTCAAGCGGGATTAATGGCATTAGTCTTTTATACCAAAACCTATAACATCGAATTAATCATGGCATTGAGCTTGTTTCAAGGTATCATCAACTCCTTTGACATGATTTGCCGACAAACTATGATGGTTGAGATCGTTGACAAGAAAGACAATCTAGCCAATGCCGTAGCATTAAATACAAGTTTGAGTAATTTTGCACGAATTGCAGGCCCAGCACTTGCTGGAATACTTTTGCATAGATTTGGCGCAGACGTTTGCTTTGTTGGTAATTTTTTGAGTTACATTCCGGTATTGTGCTCCTTGTTTATGATGCGATTGACTTATCAACCAAAATCCAATCACAAAATTAAGATATACGAAGAATTTAAAGAAGGACTTGATTATGTGAAAGAGGAAGCTGACATGGGGAAAATGTTGCTTTTACTAGTATGCAGTAGTTTATTTGTAACCTCATTTATCACCTTATTACCCGTTTTTGCAAAAGATATTTTTAATGGTAATGCGCAAACTTTTAGTTGGTTCGAAAGTGCTGCAGGAATCGGATCTCTTTTGTCGGCAATTTATTTGACCAATTTAAAAAGTAGAACAGATGTAACCAAGATCACCCTTGCCGCCACGCTGTTATTAGGCACTAGTATGATTTTACTATCGTTTGCTCCAAATCTAACTGTTGCGCTGCTGTGCACAACGTTTTGCGGACTCGGTATGATGGCACAAGCGTCATCCATAAACATATATATTCAATTAAAAAGTGCTTCACACATGCGCTCCCGTAGCATCAGCTATTTCATTATGGCGTATCAAGGAATGTTACCTATTGGAAGTCTACTCATTGGAGTTTTATCGCACAACATTGGCACAAGACTCACAGTAACAGTACAAGGAATTTTGTGCATTATAACTGCAATTGTATTTTTGGTATTCAAAAATAAGGAAAAAACAGAAACGAGAACAGTAGCTATAAAACAGTAATGAAATCACACAGCAATACGCTATTCGGTCATCTCGCCACGCAAAGAAGTTTCAAATACAGTTTTAAAATCTTTAGAAGGCATATTTTTACCCAACAAATACATCAATTTGGTGATTGCCGCTTCAGTGGTTATGTCACTTCCAGAAATCACACCAGCAGCTTTCATTTCATGACTCGTTTCATATTGCCCCATGTTGACACTACCTCCTGAACACTGTGTTACATTGACCACATGTATTCCTTTTTTGATTGCGGTTTGGATGAGTTGTATAAACCAATCTGCTGTAGTTGCGTTTCCAGAACCGTATGTTTCTATTATCACACCTTTGAGACCAGGAATAGATAGAATAGCAGTTATAACCTTTTCACATATTCCGGGGAATAGTTTTATGATGGTCACATTAGTATCAAAAGAACATTGAACTTTAAATTCTGCTTGATTCTCCAAAGGCAAAAACAAATGTTTATTCCATTTCAAATTCACCCCAGATTCAACCAAACAAGGAAAATTTGGAGATGTAAAGGCGCTAAAAAGTTCGGCACTGACTTTGATCGTGCGGTTACCGCGATACAGTTTGTACCCAAAGTAGAGACAAACTTCCTGAATAACACTAGTATTATTTTCTTTTAAAGAGGCCAGCTGAATCGCTGTAATTAAGTTTTCTTTGGCATCAGTACGCAAATCACCTATTGGCAATTGTGAGCCTGTAAGTATCACAGGTTTGGCTAAATTTTCGAGCATAAAACTTAAAGCCGATGCGGTGTATGCCATGGTATCCGATCCGTGTAGAACAATAAAACCATCATATTTAAGATAGTTACTTTCGATAATCGAAGCCAATTTTCCCCAAATCTCAGGATCTACATTAGACGAATCGATGGGTGTTTCAAACGAGACAGATTCAATCTCGCAATCCAACAATTTCAGCTCTGGTATGTGCTGCAATAATTGACCAAAATCAAAAGCTTTCAAAGCTCCTGTTTCAAAATCTTTGCTCATACCGATGGTTCCACCGGTATAAACAAGCAATATTTTAGCCTTGGACTGCATCTTTATATTTTAAACTATTGACAACAGGGTTGGCATACATATTCAAAAAACTTTGCAAAGCAACGGGATTATCTTTATCAATACGTTTTTCCATTCTACGTTCAAAAAGTGTCTTTTCGTCTTCGGTATAGAAAGCAGCAAAATCATTATTTTTTGCTACAATGTCATGGGCAATATAATTTGTTGGCCATAATCTATAGTTGCTTAATATCGAATCATCAATAGCTTGAGCAATGGCTTGAATTTGTTTGTTGGTATTATCATTTTCTTTAGCAATAACATCTATCTTATCACTTAATACATCACCAATATGGATGTGAATATGTTTCTTTGGTCCCAAAGCACCACTAAGAATGGTCATAAAATCTTCATTGGCATCCTTTACATACACTTCATTATTAGCTTCTGCTAAAATTTGAGGCATTTTTAAAGCATCCGTTGGATCGTATTCATACGAAATAGAGACCGGAACAATTTTGATTTTTTTGAAATAATCCATCAAATTTTCTTCGTCAGAACCCATGGCAAGCATTTTCAAAATACCTGGGTTGGTAGCGTCATTTCCATCTTTGGTACGACCTTCGCGTTGTGCAATCCAAACCGAACGGCTCTCATGAGTAAGCAAATGACCGATATATTCTGATAAAGTTTTGGAGCTCTGTAACATCTCGCGTGGAGCCAAACCTCTTTGCACCAAAAAATTACGATTCAATTTAGCCAAATTCATCAAAAATGATTTTTTTACTAAATTATCTCCAATGGCAGAAGCGGTCATCACTAAACCGTGCTCAAATAAGGAAGCATTTAACAAGGTAGTATCTAATAAAATATCTCGGTGATTCGAAATAAATAAATACGACTCTCCTTTTTCTAATTTATCAAAACCAGAAGTCGTAAGACCATCAGAACTTTTTTTCAATAAAGTCTGTACAGAATGGTAAATAAAATTACATTGGAAATCACGTATAGAATGCGTTTTTGAAAGTAAATCTCTCCAAGCACCCTCTTCCTGATCAGGAAAAGAAAAATCCATTAAAGATTTTAACATCGGATGGTACAGTAATTTTTTGAATACTTCGTTTACCTCCGAGTCATAAAAAGGTCGAATTGCGTCAAATTTTTGCATTATAGTTTTTTTAGTCAAAGCAAAAGAACAAAAAAAAAGTCAAACTTAGAAGATTTCCACCTTTAAATCCCAAAAATTGATTTGGAATTTTCTGTAGTTTTTTGCGCCACTTCTTCAATAGAAACACCATATATTTCTGCCAATTTGTTAGCTACATTTACGATATAACTACTTTCATTTCGCTTTCCTCGAAAAGGAATAGGAGCTAGATAAGGAGAATCTGTCTCTAACACAATATGTTGCAAATCAATCTGATGAAGAAACTGATCTATTTTTCCGTTTTTAAAAGTGACCACACCTCCGATTCCCAATTTCATGTTGTATGAAATAGCTTGAAGTGCCTGCTCATAAGTACCCGTAAAACAGTGAAATATCCCAAATAAATCATCGGACTTTTCTTCTTCTAAAATTTCAAAAATTTCATCAAAAGCATCACGACAATGAATTATAATGGGCAATTTATATTGTTTGGCTAATTGAATTTGAGTTCTAAATGCATCTTGTTGCTCCTTCAAATAAGTTTTATCCCAATATAAATCGATTCCAATTTCACCAATAGCATAAAATTTTCTTTTGGCTAACTCTTCTCTTACATGTTGTAATTCCTCTTGATAATTATCCTTTACATAAGTAGGATGCAAACCCATCATCAAGAACACATTTTCAGGATGATTTTTTTCTAATTCATACATAGAGGCGGTACAACTAGAATCGATAGCAGGAATAAAAAAACGAGAAACTCCAGCGTCAATTGCTCTTTGTATCATTTCGTTTCTATCCTCATTGAATTCTTCTGAGTATAAATGAGTGTGGGTGTCGGTAAGAATTGTTTTTGTTTCCAATGGTAAAGTTTGAGGAGACAAAATTGCAATGTTTTTTAAAACTAAAATACAAAAGACACAAAAACTTTATGTTATTTTTTAAAACACAAAAGACACAAAAGAGCTATTTTGACAAAACTCTTTTGTGCCTTTGCTTTTTTCTTTTGTGTCTTTTGTGTTAAATTTTCTAATCCAACTTTTTCAACAATTCCTGAATCTGATCATAATTCTCATAATCAGCTGGAATGGTTTTCAAGATGGCTTCACAACCTTGATAGTCTTTCTGTTTTAATTTCAGCAAGGCTAAATTCCAACTCGCTTTATTTTTATAAATCGAATTTCCAGCCTGAACTTCTTTAAAAACTATTTCCGCTTCTTTCATTCGATTCATTTCCATCAAGGAAATACCATAATACAATTCGATCTCTGGACTTGGTTTTTCTTTTACTAAAATTTCAAATTGTGGTAATGCTTCGTCGTAATTTTTAGCATTAAAAGCTTCTTGTGCCAGCTTCATGTTGACATTCACATCTCCTCTTTCCGTAAAATAAGCATTTTCATATTGATTGTAATCCTCAAAAACAGGTTTTGAATTTTGCATAAAAAACCAAACACCAAACAAAATCGACACCGAAGCTGCCACCGAATAATACCAAGGTTTTAGCGTTCGTAATTTTGATTTTTTCTTTTTGGCTGGTTTTTCAGCTATTATAGACAGGTTTTCTCGAAATGCATTTCGTTCCTTTTCAATTCCAAATTTTTGTTCCAACTGAAAATTCACTTCTTGAAAAGCTTCAAAGGCGGTTGCCAATTTGGTATCCGCTTTCAATTCCTTTTCGAAAGTTTCTTTCTCAACACCCGAAAGCTCTCCTTGCAGGTATTGGTCGAATAATATATAGTGTTCCTCTTTCATGGCTCGATTATTTTAGGGTTTGATACTGACTTGATTCTTGAATCCATTGAGTCAATTGACCCGTACATAATGATTTTTTCTTTCGAACATAACCATAAGTCACATTCAGTTTTTCGGCTACTTCTTCCATCGATTTGAGGACAAAACTCAACTTGAGTACTTCTTGACATTTTTCACCTAGTTTTTTAAACATGGCATCAAAAAGCTGTTGTTTTTCTTCAAACACTTCGGTTTGGGTGACCAAATCATCATTGGCTTCATTTATAGATCCAAAATCATCCGCAATTGTTACCCCTTTATTCGATGTTTTTTTCAATTCATTAAGCCACTTTCTTTTACACAACAAAAAAAAGTACGCATCAAACGGACAAGTCAAAGTGAGCTTCTTGGCTTTAGCCTGATCAAATAATAAAATAAGTACTTCCTGAACCACATCTTGCGCCTGATCTTCGTCTCCAGAATTGTTTCTAATATAATGAATAACTTTAGGAACAAACTTTTTATAGATAGACTGGATGATAACAGAGTTATTCGACGCTAGTCCTTCGATATACATTTGGTCAGGATGTGCAGTTAATGAGGCCATAAAATTATTTTTAAGTGCTAATATAAAAAAAGAATCTCTAATAAACTTTCAGATACGATCTAAAATTAATTCATGAGAATCTGAAATAAATTCAGATTAAAGGGGTAACAATTCGAGACCGTAACGGATATATAAGTATAAATCAACAATTAGTTCTTTTAAAATATTGTAATAATGAGAAAGTATTTAAACAAAATCAAGCATTTTTTTACTTGTACACTTTGGAAAATTATAACGAGATAAAAAACTTTTCAATTATGGGGTAACAAATTACAAATAGAATTGATATAAAAACGAAACACCACAACACAAAAAATAGTGTTGAAAAAATTAGATAATCATTCATTTTAAAAATAATTAAAATAAAGGGTAACAATATCAAACCTTAATTGATATAATAAAAAAACAATCAAATAATAAATTAAAAATTAGAAATTATGAAAACGAATCTTAAAAACATCGGACTTTTATTCTTAGCTGCAGTATCATTCATTAGTTGTGACAACAAAGATCAACCAATAACGCCAGCATCAGCAGCACAATTTACAGCAGTGAGAGAAGCCGCTCTAGAAGCACAAACACAAAAATTCACAGCCACCGCAGCAGCAGGAGTAATCACTCTAACTTCAGCCAAAGGAGTTACCATCACCTTAAACGGAAACTGTTTGACTAAGAACGGAAATCCTGCAACAGGGGCCATAGACATCCAATTTGTTGAACTTTTTGACAAAGGAAACATGTTGGTAACGAACAAACCTACAATGGGAATTATGCCAAACGGTGACCGAAGCTTATTAATCTCAGGAGGAGAATTCTTCATCAAAGCCACTCAAGGCGGAGTAGATTTAGGAACTACCTGTAACATCAACCTAAACGTTCCGGCAGCTTTAACGGATGGTGTGGACAATGCTATGACCTTATGGAACGGAATCATTGATAAAGAAGGTAACTTAGCTTGGGCTGACGCTCGTGATGCCGCAGGAACCAATGGAAAAGGTGGTGTAGAAGCAGGGCAAAACAGTTACTATGTATCATTTGGAAACTTTGGATGGACAAATGTGGATAAATTCTACAGTGATCCAAGACCTAGAACTACCATTTTAGTTGGAGCTCCATCAGGATATGACAACACCAACAGCTCAATTTATTTATCATATGATGGTGAAGGTCAAAATGCACTTGCAAAACTTGACACTTATACTAACGCAGGATTATTCAGTGAGCATTACGGTCAAATCCCAGTAGGATTAGCTTGTCACATCATCTTTGCCACTGAGGACAATGGGCAATGGAGATACGCAATCAAAGCCGTAACAATTCAAGCTAATGATGTTTTTCAATTCACAATGGGTGAAACATCAGTTGGTTCCGAAGCGCAATTAGTAGCCGCAATAAACGCCATTCAATAGAAGCATAAAATAGATTTTTAATTAAAGTGGTGATTTGCTCACCACTTTTTTTTACTTTTAATGAAATTTAATCGGAATCTTGATGGTTTTCAGGAGCTATTTCCTGCTGTCCGCTGTATCTTTTATCCTGAACTTGTTTCAGGATCCTGAACAAGTTCAGGATAAAAGGATGCCTTCCGAGGCTTCGGAACCATCAGGGCTAAAACGACTCGACCATGAAACCATTTTTATTTTATGTTATTTTATTTGCATCAGTCCTAATTACGGCTCAAACAAAAGTAAAAGACACCGTTACCCGTAGAGCCATAATCGGTTATATTCAAACAGGTAATCAAGTCAATTTCAAACCTGAACTCCCACCTTTAATTCCAATTTCTGGCGCACCCAAACCTAGTTTCTCCTACCTATGGGAAATGGGCGACGGAACCTACAGCAAAGAAGCAGAACCTAAACACGTGTACAAAAACAAAGGTACTTACAATGCCCGTCTTGCCGTAACCAATAATTACGACAATGGAAAACCACCCGCCACCCGACCAAAGAAAGTCGTTATAAATGATATCAGTAGTCCCGCTAATACTGCAATAGCAGCTATTACTGACCCTAGTAGCTTTAACCTTCAAAAAAATTGCGATCCCATTCCAGAAGAAGAAATGGTCGTAATTATGAGTTATCAAAACACCGAAAACTACGTTTCTAATGGAAAACTCTATCTTTTTTACAACGAAACCCAATTCAAAAGTAACAACTTTGACTTAGTCGATTTCCGTACCCATGCAGGCGAAAGAGAAGTGAAAGAAAATACTTTTGCAATAGCAAATGACAACAATGATAGCAATCGTTTTTTAGCTTCGAATGAAACCTACAAACCCATTCAAAAATATCGAAATACAACCAATGAACTGGATTTGGAAACTACTTTGGCAATAGCCAAAAAAGAATACCACCAAGTTCATATTTTGGAAATGGATGAAATGAACCCAAACGAGGTTCGCAATGTGTTCTATACTTTTAAAACCACGCCCGAAATGCTCAAAGACACTAGTGCCACCGTGACCATTCGAGGTGTTTTTGTCCCTAATAGAAGCTATAAAAACCACAAAGTAAAAAACCTTGAAATGGAAATAGTAACTTCTCATGACCCTAACAAAATGGGCTCTAGCGGAAGTTTTATCAATTACCGCTTCGTGCGCTTCAAAAGGATAGACTTCAAAACACGCTTTCAAAATAACGGAGAAGGACCTGCGAGAATGATTCGCCTAGAAACCGATATCCCTGATATGTTTGATAAAAAAACATTCAAAATTGAGGATATGTATCCTAAATGCCCTATTTGTCCAAAAAACGAAGTAACAACGACTAGTTGTCTTGATACCATCATTAAGCAAAAACAAATTTTCTTCACTTTCAAAAACATCTATTTGCCTGGAAGTACTCAAAAAAATGTACACGAAAAAGACAGCACCAAAGGATTTGTGAAGTATTCCATGAAATTCAACAAGGACTTTCATAAGGTAAATACCAAAAGTAGAACGGCTATTATTTTTGATAAAAACGAGCCCATTATTACCAATTACGCAACTACACGATTTCTACCCGGAATTTCCATAGGTGCCAAAGCAGGTTACAACTACTATCCTAGCTTGAACAACTCCACGAGTTATTTTGTTGGAGCGACTATTTCGCCATTTAAATCGTATCGTTTTTATTGGCAAGCAGAACTGATCAATAGTATTCACAATTACAAATCGGAGACTACTACTAGTGAAGGATTTGTTGAAAATTCAGCTACTAATCGACAATACCGAAAAACCACCTCAACTACAAAAAACACAAATATCAATAACGAAATCCCCTTACTGATACGTTACAACATCAACAATTTCATCGGCATTGGTGCAGGGGTTCAAGCAAACATAAATACTTCCTCAAAGCAAGAACAAAATTCTAAAATAGAAATATACGAAAATGAAAAAGCCTCTTTTTTAATTAGCACTAAAGAAGAAACAGTAACATCAAATAAGAGCTTTACCGATGTTAAAACAGGATTACTTTTTGACCTTACAATTGGAGCGGCACGAATTGGCCCAAGTGTAGGAGCTCGTTATGTGATGAACTTCAAAGAAAACTTTAACTATTTCCAGTTTTATGGGATATGGAAGTTTTAAAAAGATCAACAAAAAAGACACAAAAGCAAAAAGATAACTCCCGTTTAAAAAAAGTCGGAAACCATTCATTGATTTTGTACCTTTTGTACCTTTTATTTAAAAAAATCCGTACAGCGTTGCGCTCATAGCTTTTATGCCTTTTGTGTTAAAAAAATTCAGGCGACTTTAAGTTCATAACTTTTGTGCCTTTTGTATTAAAAAAAAAACCGTTGTGTTTACATTAAAAATATGAAAAAAATTCATTTCATCCTTATTCTCTTTTCAACGCTGATTGTATTCGGACAGCCTTCCGCCCGTTTAGAAGATTCTATTTACAAAACAATAGATGACTTCGCAGCGCAACCTTCTGAAAACGGGTTAAAACAATTAACACAAATGGATCGTGATTTTTGGAACACTAAAAAGACCAAAACTAAAGACGAACTACTGGCTATCGTAATTTTAAATTGCAACAAAGGGTACTATGAAATGAAATTGGGACAAAACCAATCGGCCATTACAAGCTACGAGAAAGCATGGGAGACTTTTAGTAAAAACCAATTAGCACAATACGACATCATAGAATATGCATTGAAACCATTAGGGAATTTATACACTCTGCAAGGCGACTATGACAATGCCGAAAACACCATCAAACAATACTATTACATTGCTTCTAAGGAGAAAAATAATCCCGAAGCTTCGGGACAAAAATTGGCAGCCATCCTCAATTTATCCAACGTTTATCAAAGTGCTGGAAAAACAGACTTAGCCATTGAATTACTGCAAAAAACCCTCCAGACCGAAAAATTAACCAAAACCCAAAAAGGAATTATAATCAATAATTTGGGCAACAACTATATGCTGAATTATAGCCTAGCGACATCTGGAAATGCAGCCCGTTTTAAAAAAATTGAATCCACCTATCTATATGCTATTCAATTACTACAAGAGGACAAAACCCAATTCAATAAACTAGCGAACTGCTATCGGAATTTAGCCTCTCTTTACACCCAAAGACGAAGCTTTGAAATAGCCAACGACTATTTTGCGAAAGCGAAAAAACTATTCTTTACCTCCGTTAATCAAGATTCTCGACAAATAGCTAAATTATATTATGAAGAAGCTGCTCTACTTTTCGAACAGCAAAAATACGCAGAAGCCTCTGCTTTACTGAGCTCCGTATTCAAGACCTTAATCCCTAATTATTCAAGCACAAAAAACATTCTGCCGGAGTCCAAATCACTCTATTCAGAAACTGTTTTACTAGATGCATTAGATTTACAAGGCGCAATTTTTAGTCTCAAAAACACACCCAAAAAAGCACTGGAAGCCTACGCCCTTTCCGCTTATATTGAAGATCTGTTTTCTAATTTATTGATCTACGAAAATTCAAAAATCATAAACCAAACTCGCGTTCGATTGCGTACTGAAAAATGCATCGTACTCTATGAATTATTGTTCCAAAAAGAAAAGAAACAAGCTTATATCGAACAAGCTTTTCAACTGGCAGAAAAAACAAAGTCCACCGTTTTAAAAAGCTATTTGCAGAAAAACAAAACTGCCTCAAGAGAAGAAAAATTACACATTGAACAATTGCAAAACTGGACTGTTGAAATCACTAAAGAGCAGCAAAAAGGAAACAAAGCTGACATTACAAAAATCAACCACGCCATTGAAAAACAAAATGAACTAGTCCTTTCTTTGAAAAAAATTCAATCCACCACTACCCAAACTAAAAACCAAAATATCGATTTACAACTAGTCTTTGAAAAACTAGAAAAAGAAAAAACAGTCCTCGTCAATTATTTTTCTGGCGCAGTGAAAACCTATTCTTTTACTTTTCGTAAAAACACCATTCAACTTCAATCGTATAACAACGAAACTAATAAAGCAGAAATCACTGATTTTTTAAATTATTTTAAAGAATCAGATGCTATACTAAAAGACTCAAAAGGATACAATCATCAAGGTAAAATAGTTTATGATCTATTGGAATTACCAAAACAACCAAAAGAGAGAAACCTCATCATTATCCCGGACGGATTATTAAATTTTCTTCCATTCGAAGCTTTAATCACAGCCGAAACTTCAACGACAAATTTTACCAAAATGAATTATTTGGTCAATGATTACGCCATTGGATACAATAACTCTGTATCATTTTATTTAAACGAAGTAGAACTTGAAAAACCTAAAAAAAATGTACTTGGGATATTTCCAGTTTTCGAAAAAACAGACTATGCTTTGGATTTTTCTAAAAACGAAATGGCATCCATAAAAAACAAGTTCGATGGACAGTTTTTCGAAAATAAACAAGCCACTTTTGATAATTTCAAATCGAATGCTGCTCGTTATTCTATTCTTCATCTATCCACACATGCTACGGCTGGCGACCTCGAAACTCCCGCGAGCATTAAATTTTTCGATCAAGAAATTTTATATACGGAGTTATATCAATTGAATATCAATCCTGAATTAGTGGTATTGAGTGCATGTGAAACAGGTATTGGAAGACTTTACAAATCCGAAGGAGCGATGAGTATTGCACGAGGATTTCAATTTGCAGGAGCTAGAAACCTATTATTCTCCTTATGGAAAGTCAATGATTTTACAACTTCGGTTTTTATGGATTATTTCTACCAACATTGTAAAGATGGAGATTCGTATTGGGAAGCCAATCGCAATGCCAAATTAGATTTCTTGAAAGACAAAACGATTTCAAATGCCAAAAAATCACCTTATTACTGGAGTGCTTTTGTGTATTATGGAAGTCGTACTGCTGGAGAAGAATCTTTCAACTATACTCTTTACAGTATAGGTTTTATAACCATAATTGGTTTACTTTTGGCTTTCATTCAGTTTAGAAAATGGAAAAACTACAAGAAATCCTCAAAAAGGAAAAATATAAAAAAATAAAATTTAAGATTACCAAAACCCAACATCTCTTGATTAAATCCAAAATCAACGGCGTTAAAGGGAATTTTATATTAGACACAGGCGCTTCTAACAGTTGCATAGGTTTTGAAAGCATCGAACTTTTTCAGGTGGATGCACAAGATTCTAAAACCAAAGCTTCTGGGGCTGGAGCTACAGGAATGTTGACCCAAATGTCAACAAAAAATAAATTACAACTAGGGACTTGGAAAACAAAAGTTGATTTGGTTATTTTTGATTTATCGCATGTTAATGAAGCTTTGATACAATATAAATCCAAACCCGTTCACGGAATTATTGGCGCTGACGTACTTTTAAAAGGGAAAGCAATAATCGATTATTACAATCATTATTTATATTTACAATAAAGACTAAACAAAAAACTATTATTATGAAGCTAAATTTTAAAATACTAGGAGTTATTATTGCATTACTATTATTTTCATGTGCTGATGACCTGCTTGTAAATGAAACCGAATCATCAGTCGTTACAATAGAAAACACCTCAAAACCTTCCCGAACCGTGAGCAATAAATTTTGGAATTTCAATGATTTATCCGAATGGGAAGATGCTTCACAAAACATGAACGGACAAATAAATTATTTTACTGAAAATGGAAATTTAAACATTTATACACGTCCAAACACCTGGGATCGCCCTAAAGTAAAAACGATTGCTACCTACACTACAGGTATCTATACATGGAGAGTATTTGTCCCTGAGATGGGCGTGGGTGACAAAGCCAGCATCGGTGCGTTTTTATACAATGACGATACCCATGAATTGGATTTTGAAATTGGTTATGGTACAGAAAGTGAACGCAACGCACTTAATGCAGCTTCAGACGACTTAATCGCTTATATGACCTCACAAGCCAATCCTTTTCAATCTACTCCTGTGAAAATTAAAAGAGGAGATTGGTATAATTTATCTATCGAACTAACTTTAAATTCCAAAAACAAATACATTGCCAACTGGAAAATTGGTGGTAATACAGTTAGTACACTTCAACTGAATTATGGTACTAAAGAAAAATTCAAAATCTTTTGTAGTGTTGAGAACCTGAATTTTATTGGCGATCACATTCCTACTACTCAAAACTATGCGTTGTTTGATTTCGTCGAATATCGTGGCAATTAAGATTTAGAACTTACCACTCCAAAAACACCATCCCGAAGCCACAAACGATGATGGAAATCCCACTGAATAATTCAATGTATTTTTCGAATCCTTTGTAATTGATAAAACGAGAGCCGAAAAACCCCATCAAAACCATAAACATCATGGTAAAAATTGTTGTGAACGTATATAAAAAGATCAACATCCCAACTTCCGAAAAAGTATAATTAATGGCCGGATAAATAATTAAAGGAATCATAGGTTCGCTTGGTCCAAGAGCAAAAATAAAAAACATCACCCAAGGCGTTACTTTATAACGCTTGTTACCCGCAATGCTTTGTCCGTGTTTGTGTTCAAAAACATAAATATCACCTTCATCTGAAGTATCGAAATGTTTGTGGGTCTTATTATTTTTTAGATTGATCAAGGCATAAACAACGTAACCTATTCCAAAAAGCAGTAAAAACCAAGAAGCGTAGCCTCCACGAATTTCTTCGATATGAAAGACTTTGGTCACTGTCCAACCCAGAAGTATACCAATTACACCAAGGACAACCGAGCTTAATACATGAGCAAACCCGCAGAGAAAAGTCCACAAAAGGGTCTTTTTCAAACTCCATTGTTTGGATCTTGACAGGACTATAAATGGCAAATAATGATCTGGTCCGCTCAAAGTATGAATCGCACTAATGGATAAAACCGTAAAACAAAGTAAATTAAAGTCGACCATTTTTTATAATCTGAGTTAATTGTTTCATGAGAGTTAGTAATTTCTCGGCCTTAAAGTCTAATATTTTAATAGACAATCCGTTGGTCGCCGTTTCCGAAATACCAAACGTACAATCCTTATCCTCCAAGAAGGCATCCAATTGCTTTTTCAAAACTGGAATATCACAAGCTTCTTCAATGTAAACTAAACTAAGTTGATGCGTAAATCCTTCATATTGTCCAATATTTAAAGGGTTTTGCTTGGTTGGATTCAAAAATAAATTTTCAAAATAAACGAGTTTTTCCTCTTGGAAAATTTTAGTCAAACTTTGAAACTGGGTAAACTGAAAAATTTCGTCTTTTAATTTTCGTCCACAAGTGAAAATTTCGCCCCAAACAACAGCAGCATTTTTTTCTAAATGAATGGTATTTACACTTTTAAAATTGGAATCTTTATGTGGCACAGTAGGTTGTGGCAAATAGGATAAAAAAGCATTTTCCTTAATCACAACATTCGTTTTTTGAACCGCACTATTTTCCATGGTAAACAACCGTTGAAAAGATTGTGTAGTCATTTCTACTTGGCAGTTCTCAGCAATCAAATAATCAAAACTCAATTCATCATTGTCCAAAACGCCGGGAGAAGAACTCATCAACATCAATTCTAACAGCGGATTCTTCTTGTCCTCTCTGACCTCAACCACTTTAAAAGGTGTCGAACAAAAAACAGATTTTAATTCCGTTATGCCTCGTTTTTCAACGGATTCTATGGTAACCTTTGAAATCATCGGTGCAAATTTGGTTCTACTACATTTTCTAAAAGAGCATATTTTTGAATCCAACCAATCACATCATCCAAGCCATCTCTCTTCATCAAATTGGTAAAAACAAACGGTCTTCCGTTACGCATTTTTCGGGCATCGCGCTCCATTACTCCCAAATCGGCATTCACATACGGCGCCAAATCGATTTTGTTAATCATCAACAAATCACTTCGGGTAATTCCGGGACCGCCTTTTCTAGGAATTTTTTCGCCTTGAGCGACATCAATGACAAATATGGTTAAGTCGGCCAAATCGGGACTAAAAGTAGCTGACAGATTATCGCCCCCACTTTCGATAAAAATAATTTCGATATCGGCAAATCGTTCTGCCATTTCTTCCACGGCTTCGAGATTCATACTCGCATCCTCGCGAATAGCAGTATGCGGGCAACCTCCCGTTTCGACTCCGATAATTCGTTCTTTGGGTAACAAACTATTTTTGGTCAAAAACTCGGCGTCTTCTTGTGTATAAATATCATTGGTAATTACACCCAATGAATATTGAGAAGCAAGTTCTCGTGTCAACTTTTCGATAAGAGCTGTTTTTCCTGAACCTACGGGTCCAGCTACTCCTATTTTTATATATTTTCTGCTCATTTTTTTAATTTAAGACATGTATAATCTAGAATATAAATTTTCGTGTTCCATCGCTCTAATGTCAAAAGCCGCCGAACTGCAACCCAATAAATCCATATCGGGCTGCATTGCTTTTTGTGCCAATTTTGCCAAACTAGGCAACAATTTAAACAATAGCAATTGTCCAGAATCTTGACTTAGCGGAATCAGTTTAACTGCATTGGTAATGTATCCGATGGTAACATTATAGAAAAAACCTTCGAGTGCTTCTTTCTTTTCAATTTTTAGTTCGAAAGCATAGATGGCATACAAAATACAGTAATGACCATGAAGCTCTTTGTTTTTTATGGCTAAAGCAACCTTTTGGGTAAAATCGGTTTGAATTAAAGGGTTGAATATTTTTTGCAAACGAACCCCCAATTTTTGGCTGGCCGTTCTTATTTCTTTTGGTAATTTGGAAGCATTGCACAGCGCATCCATTTCGATTATTTGTTGCCAACCACCGTTTTCGCAGGCATCATAAACCAAACTGATAAACGAAGCTTCGTTGTACAACACACTATGATGTAGCATTTCGTTTAGGAACATCTCTACCTCATCCGTTGATTTTACAATCTCTTTTTGAGTATAAGTCTCTAACCCATACGAATGTGAAAAACCTCCAATAGGCAAAGTAGGATCTGAAAGGTGCAGTAAATTCAATAATGAATTGGTCATTATTTTTGAGTTAGATTCATAATTTTAGAAAACAAACTATCACTTTCTACATGAGGAGCGACAGAGGTTTTGAGCGGAGTCAGCAAGGCTCTTTCTTCTTGACGAATTTCGAATCCCATGGCTAGTAATTGTCGGAACAATGGTTTTTCAAAAGGAACCAAAAGCGCATCATTGTCATAAAACAAAGGCAAATGTTTGTTACCAATTTCATAACAAATAGATGCGGTTTCAAAATTGTTTTTAGGCACAATTACCAAGCAATCACAAGGAAGGATATTAATTGTATAATTATGGTTTTCATCTTGAAATAGAATATCTCCGTGCTTTAAATTCGGATTTTCATTTAGAAACTTTAGTCGAAACTCCTTACTATCTCTGGCGCGTTTGTGCTGGATTCTTTTATTCGATTCGAACCATTCAATATCTACCGCAACAGAAATTCTCTCTTTGGGACAAGTATCTTCTGGTTTAATTTTTTCTGTAATAATCATCTAAAATAAAAAATAACGTTGTGCCATAGGAAGTTCTGACAAAGGTTCACAAGTAATATGTACTCCATCTACACTTACTTTGTAATTCTCAGGATTGACTTCGATATTTGGCGTTTTGTCGTTGTGTATTAAATCTTTTTTACCAATATTTCTGCAGTTTTCAACAGGCAAAATCATTTTGTTTAATTGGTACTTTTCAATAGTTTTATTTTCGATCGAAATTTTCGAAACAAAAGTCACACAGGTTTTGTGCAACGCTTTTCCATAAGCTCCGAACATCGGGCGATAAATTACGGGTTGCGGAGTTGGAATAGAAGCATTTGGATCTCCCATTCTTCCTGCGATGATCATTCCGCCTTTGATGATTAATTCTGGTTTCACCCCAAACATAGCGGGTTTCCAAATCACTAAATCAGCCAGTTTTCCAGCTTCGATAGAACCTACATGTTTTGAAATTCCGTGTGAAATTGCAGGGTTGATGGTATATTTAGCGATATAACGTTTCACTCTAAAGTTATCGTTTTGATTAGCTTCGTCTTCCTCCAGAAATCCACGTTGAATTTTATTTTTATGAGCTGTTTGCCAAGTCCTGATGATTACTTCACTTACTCTACCCATAGCTTGAGAATCACTACTCATCATACTAAAGACTCCCATATCGTGCAAAATATCTTCGGCAGCAATGGTTTCTGGCCGAATTCTAGAATCGGCAAAAGCCACATCTTCAGGCACCGATTTGTCCAAGTGATGACACACCATAAGCATATCCAAATGCTCATCAATAGTATTAATAGTATAAGGTCTTGTTGGGTTGGTGCTCGAAGGCAAAACATTTGGGTACATGGCCGATTTTATAATATCGGGCGCATGACCTCCACCAGCACCTTCGGTATGGAAAGTATGAATTACTCTTCCGTCGATGGCATTGATTGTATCTTCTAGAAATCCGCTTTCATTAAGTGTATCCGTATGTATTGCGACTTGAATATCATATTCGTCAGCAATTTTCAACGAAGCATCAATCGTTGCAGGTGTTGCTCCCCAATCTTCGTGGATTTTTAATCCCAAAGCTCCTGCTTCGATTTGTTCTACCAAAGGAGCCGTTGTGGAACAATTCCCTTTTCCAAAAAAACCTAAATTCATTGGAAAAGCTTCGGCACTTTCAAGCATTTTTTGAATATTCCAAGCTCCAGGAGTTACCGTTGTAGCGTTGGTTCCGTCAGCAGGACCAGTACCACCACCAATCATGGTCGTGACACCACTATATAAAGCGTGATCGATTTGCTGTGGACAGATAAAATGAATATGCGTATCAATTCCTCCCGCGGTAACAATCATTCCGGCTCCCGAATGCACTTCGGTAGAAGCACCAATAATCATGTTATCGGAAATTTCATCCATAGTGTCTGGGTTTCCAGCTCTACCTACACCTACAATTTTCCCGTCTTTGATTCCGATATCTCCTTTTACAATTCCCCAATGATCGATAACGATACAATTGGTGATTACAAAATCCAATACCCCTTCATGACGCATTGCGCGTGCAGATTGTGCCATACCGTCACGAATAGTTTTTCCTCCACCAAATTTGGATTCTTCGCCATAAACAGCAAAATCCTTTTCGATTTCGATAAACAATTCAGTATCGGCCAATCTTACTTTATCTCCAACTGTTGGGCCAAACATGTTGGCATATTTTATTCTATTAATTTCCATGCTCTTGAGTATCCTTTATTTTAGAAATTCTTTTAGTTTTTGCTCAATACTGTCACGATTAGCATCTGTGATGGTTGTATCTACTAAATTATTAAAACCATAAACGGTTTTATCACCACTCATTTCTACTAGTTCTACTTCTTTTTCTTCACCTGGTTCAAATCGCACTGCCGTTCCTGCTGCAATATTCAATCGCATTCCTAAGGTTGGCATTCGATCAAAACTCATTTGTTTGTTTACTTCAAAAAAATGATAATGCGAACCTATTTGCACAGGACGATCACCTTTATTAATCACTTCAATAGAAATAGTTCTTTTGTTGACATTAATTTCTATTGGTTCTGTTCTAAGTATGTATTCACCTGGTATCATTTGATAGGATTATGTACGGTTACTAATTTGGTTCCATCAGGAAAAGTGGCTTCTATTTGTATATCATGTATCATTTCTGGAATTCCTTCCATCACATCTTCCCTAGTTAGGATAGTTGTTCCGTACTGCATGAGCTCGGCGACAGTCTTTCCGTCACGAACAGCTTCTAATAAGTCTGCACTTATTAATGCTATAGCTTCGGGATAATTCAATTTCAAACCTCTATTTTTTCTTTTAAGAGCAACTTCTCCAGCAGTATAGAGAAGTAATTTTTCGATTTCTTTCGGATTCAGGTGCATATTTCATAGTATTATTATACAAACATAAAGTAATTATTAGTTGAAATAAGTAAGAATAACTAAACATTTTTAAAAAATAAACCGAATCTAACTATTTGTTAAAAAAATCTATAAATAAAAATAAAATCACAAAATGAGGGGGTAGTATTTTACAATTATCATAATTCTGACATTCAACCCCCACAAAAATTAGGGGGTGACATAAAAAAATACATACTTTTGACGAATAATTAACAATTTAATACCGATCAAAATGAAAAAATTAATTTTAGGATTTGCAGCATTAGTACTGATAACATCATGTAAAAACAAAGAAGGAGCAGCATCAAACCCAGACGCTGTAAAAGTTGGAGTATTACACTCTTTATCTGGAACAATGGCTATTTCGGAAACAGATTGTAAAAACGCAACCTTATTAGCAATTGAAGAAATAAACGCAGCAGGTGGGGTTTTAGGAAAACAAATTGAAGCTGTAACAGAAGATGGTGCATCAGACTGGCCAACTTTTACTGAAAAAGCGACAAAATTAATAGATCAAGATGAAGTAAAAGCAGTTTTTGGATGTTGGACCTCTTCTAGTAGAAAAGCAGTACTTCCGGTTTTCGAATCAAAAAACAACTTATTGTTTTACCCAGTACAATATGAAGGAATGGAAGCTTCGAAAAATGTAATTTATACTGGAGCAGCTCCCAACCAACAAATACTTCCAGCAGTTGACTATATGATTAAGGAAGGAAAAAAGAAATTTTTCTTAGTTGGATCTGATTATGTATTCCCAAGAACAGCAAACAAAATTATCAAGGCTAAGTTAGAATTAGCAGGATTTCAAATTGTTGGTGAAGAATATGCTCCTTTAGGACACACAGACTTTACTTCAATAGTTCAAAAAATAAAAAGTTCTGGTGCTGATGCAGTATTAAACACTATTAATGGTGATAGTAATATTGGTTTCTTCAAACAAATGAAATCTAATGGACTTGTTGCTCCAGCTGTAACTTGTATGTCATTCTCTATTGCTGAGGTAGAATTGAAAGGTATTGGACTAGACATTATGGAAGGACAACTAACTGCTTGGAACTACTTTATGAGTATGCCAGGTGCAGCTAACGAAAAATTCATCAAAGCATACCAAGCGAAATACGGAGCTGACAAAGTTACTGATGACCCAATTGAAGCAGCTTATTTTGGAGTGTACTTATGGGCAGCAGCAGTAGAAAAAGCAAAATCATTTGAACCAATGGAAGTACAAAAAGCTATTGGAGGAATAAGTTTTGACGCTCCCGAAGGAAAAGTATCTATTGACCCTGTTACAAACCATACGATTAAAAATTTCATGATTGGAAAAGCAAATAGCAAAGGTCAATTTGATATCGTTTATCAATCTGAAGGAATGATCAAAGCTGATCCTTTCCCAAGTATCGCTACTGATAAAAAAGTGATTGCTCCAGGAGTAATCAAATAATTCCACACCAATACAGCCGATTAACTTTTATCGAAAATTATTCTTTAATCGGCTATTTAAACATCTTAAAAAAAATCTACTAAAGAAACCGGTTATGAAAAAAATCATTTTCACACTACTTACAGGGCTAATGACAACCCTAATATTCGCACAAGATTCAGGAAAATTTGACTTAACAGCATCCCTTCACAACCAATGGTATTGGAGAGGTTATGCTGTAGGACCAGACCCAATTATTGCTGCACAAGCGAGTTTTAAATACAAAGGACTGGAAGTTGGAACATGGAACGGATACGGATTAGCAGGACAATGGAAAGATGTAGATTTATACGTTTCCTACACTACCAAAGGTGGATTAAGCATTGCGCTTTGGGATATCTACAACTATAGTGACTATGCTGCTTCACCAAGCTATGCTGGTTACGGCAATCACACACAATCTAACTATTTCAATTACGGAACAGGGACAAGACACTTCTTTGACTTATCGGTAGCCTACACAATTCCTAGTACTAGTTTAAGCTTATTTGCTTCAACCATTATCGAAGGTAGAGATAGAAATGCAGATGGATCACAAAGATACTCTTCTTATGTAAAAGCATCTTATGATTTTACTATCAACGAGGATGTTAGTGTAACTCCATACATCTCTACAGGTTTTGCTTTGAATAGCGACAACGATGGAACATTCTGGCAATGGACAGACAAAGCAGTTGCTGACTCAAAAAGCGTTGGAATCAATGAAATTGGAATCAACATAAGTAAGCCCGTTAAAATAACAGACAGTTACAGCATCAAAGCCAATGCAGGAGTTGTAGCTAGCCCGCTTAACCATACTATGACAGGATTGTTAGGAGTAACATTATTTTAATTTCAATCTTTAAAGCCTACTACAGAATAATTCAAAACAATTATTCTGTAGGCTTTTATAATAAAACATTTAAACATGGACTTTATACCATTTATATTCAACGGACTAAGTATTAGCTCCATTTTACTACTAACCGCAATAGGACTAAGTATTGTTTTTGGAATGATGGGTGTAATTAATTTTGCCCATGGGGAATTCATCATGATTGGTTGCTATAGCAGCTACATTGTAAGCCTTGCATTAGGAAGCGAAGGATCTTGGTTATCTTTATTTTTTGCCTTTATCATTTCATTTGTACTCTCATTTGGAATTGGCTTTCTGGTCGAAAAATTTATTATTAAACGATTATATGCTCGACCCCTAGACAGTATTTTGGCAACCTGGGGTGTGAGTTTGATTCTACAACAATTAGCACGAAACATTTTTGGTTCTAATAACGTAGATGCACCAATGCCAAAGATATTAAACGAAGGATGGAAAATAAACGATGCAATCACCCTTCCCTACAATCGAATATTAATTATTTTCATCTCTATATCCATTTGTCTTTTTGTTTATTATTTCATGTATAAAACTCCTAAAGGAAGAATTCTACAATCGGTAATGCAAAATCGCTCTATGGCATCATGTATTGGTATCAATACAAAAAAAGCAGATTCATTTACCTTTTCTTTTGGATGTGGACTTGCAGGAATCGCTGGTATTTGCATCTCCATGTTGGGATCAATTGGACCATCAACAGGTCAAAACTACATAATTGACACCTTCTTGGTAGTAATTTTAGGTGGAATTGGAGGCTTACGAGGATCTATTCTAGGTGCCTTATTAATCGGAATGTGTAATCCATTTATCGAATATTACACTACCTCTAGTATGGCGAAAGTTATCATATTGGTAATGGTATTGGTCACTTTACAATACAAACCACAAGGATTATCTCCAATGAAAGATAGAACTATTGATTAATTTATTCAATTACTAAAATGAAACAAAAAACAATATATACCTTAATAATACTATCACTCATACTGATACCACTCTTGACAATGTCTGAATTTAGACTTTCCTTATTGAGTAAATTTCTAGTTTTCTCCATTGTGGCTATTTCTGTAAATTTATTATGGGGATACACAGGAATTCTAAGTCTTGGTCACGGAGTTTACTTTGCACTTGGTGGCTACGCCATGGCGATGTATATGAAACTACAATCGCAACCTTTACCCGATTTCATGGAATGGTCAGGAATTGAAGTTTTACCTTGGTTTTGGGCTCCTTTTAAATATTTCCCATCCACATTGGTGATGATTGTTATCCTACCAGTCGCCTTAGCATTGCTTGTCGGGATTCCGCTTTTCAAATCTGGTACAAAAGGAGTTTATTTCACAATTATAAGTCAAGCAATAACGCTTATTATGTCTATTCTTTTTGTAGGTTCACAGGGATTTACCGGAGGATCAAATGGAATTACTGGTTTTGATGGTTTATTCGGATTTACACTACACGACCCAATGCTAATCAAAATACTTTATTTATTAGTTGTTGCGATATTGATCGGAATCTACTTTGTTAGTAAATTCATGCTTAACTCACACGGCGGAACTATTATCCAAGCCATTAGAGACCGCGAAACAAGATTGCGTTTCCTAGGATACAAAACCGATTCGTTCAAGATAATTACATTAGCAACTTCTGCTGCGATTTGCGGAATTGCTGGAGCCTTATTTGTGCCAATTGTTGGAATTATTTCTCCTTCGATTATGAGTATTTTAATGTCGACCGAATTTGTGATCTGGGTCGCTATTGGAGGAAGAGCAACACTTTTGGGCCCTATTGTAGGAGCGATATTAATCAATTATGCTAAAACAAGTTTTTCTGAATCTATGCCAGAATACTGGTGGTACTTTTATGGATTCTTATTCATAGCAGCAACCATCATTGTTCCAAAAGGAATTGTTGGTACATTATTGGAAAAAAAATGGTTTAACAACACCCTTAACAAACTTAAAAATGAGTAGATTTCATCAAATAATACCAAACCCCATCATTAGTTTAAGAGATGTTGAAGTAGATTTTGATGGGTACAAAGCACTAAACAACATTACTATCGATTTTCCTTTCAAAGGAGTTCAGTTTATCATTGGTCCAAATGGAGCAGGTAAAACCACCATATTGGACGCCATTTGCGGACGAGTAAAAACTTCAAAAGGAACTATTGTTTATAAATCTGAAATAGAAATACAAAATAAGAAACCAGAAAGCATTGTTCACTTAGGAATTAGCCGAAAATTTCAAAACCCTACTATTTTCAATACACAAACCGTTTTTGAAAATATGAAATTGGCCTTAATTACTGGAAAAAACACACTGTGGTACCTTTTTAGCTCAAAAATCACCCAAGAACAACACGACATTATAGACGAGACTTTAGAAAAGTTGAACTTGCTAGAAGTCAAACACGCCATTAGCGGTTCCTTATCACACGGTCAAAAGCAGTGGTTGGAAATAGCCATGTCCATTATCAACAAACCTGAATTATTATTGGTAGATGAACCTATCGCAGGAATGTCTCCCAACGAAAGAGATAAAACTGGTGAACTTCTAACTCAAATTGCACAGGAAAGAACTGTTTTCGTAGTTGAACACGATATGAAGTTCGTTAGCAATTTTTCTACTTCGGTATTAGTAATGCACGAAGGACGAATCATTGACAACGGTACTTTTGACAAAATAGTCAACAATCAAGAAGTCATCGAAATTTATTTGGGACGACAAAAGTAAACAGCTAATTGTTTTCGAATGTTCTCCTTATAATACATCCACATAATTCAATAAATATGTTTGAAATAAAAAACTTGACCGCTGGATATTCTTCAGAAACCTCAGCCATTCACGACATCAATATAACCATTCCCAAGAACGAAATTTGCTCAATTATAGGAAGCAATGGAGCGGGAAAAACCACGCTTCTTAAAGGAATCATGGGACTATTACCCTCTAAGTCTGGAGAAATTATTTTTGACGGCACAGATATTACTAATTTTGATTCGGAAGCCATATCTCAATTAGGCATTGGATACGTTCCACAAGGTAGAATGATTTTCCCGTACTTAACTGTTGAAGAAAATCTTTTATTGGGATGCGAAGTGCGAAAAATGAACTTAAAAAAAGCACTCGAAATCGGATACGATTACTTTCCCGACCTAAAGGGAATTAGTAAACGAAAAGGCGGAATGTTAAGTGGTGGACAACAACAACAATTGGCCATCGCTAGAATGCTTGTCATAGAACCCAAAATGATTTTACTAGACGAACCTGCAGAAGGTATTCAACCCAACGTAGTACAAGAGATTGGAAGAATCCTTCAAAAAGTCACCTCAGAATTGAATGTATCTGTTCTTTTAGTCGAACAATTTGTTGGCTTTGCACTTGATTTATCACACTCCTATTATTTCCTCCAAGGTGGAGAAATCACCAAAAACGGAAGAATTACAGAAGAAAATAAAGCTCAAATTATTGATAGTATTAAACTATAAACAAAGAATCAACTTTACTAATAAATACCAATTACTAATTCATCCCAATAAAAAATCCCAAATTCAATCAAATGAATTTGGGATTTTTTATTGTTTAAAAGTATTGAATTATAGTTCCAATGCTTTTTTAGGATTGTTTTCCAATAGTAATTCTAATGGGTTTTCTAGTGCTTCTTTAATAGCCACTAAAAAACCAACAGATTCTTTACCATCAATAATTCTGTGATCATAAGAAAGTGCCACATACATCATTGGGTGAATTTCAACTTTACCATTTACAGCAATAGGACGCTCAATAATATTGTGCATACCTAAGATTCCCGACTGAGGAGGGTTGATAATTGGAGTTGATAACATACTTCCAAATACCCCACCGTTTGTGATTGTAAATGTACCACCTGTCATGTCATCAACAGTAATTTGTCCGTCACGTGCTTTGATAGCCAATCTTTTGATTTCAGCTTCCACACCACGGAAAGATAAATTCTCAGCATTACGAACTACAGGAACCATCAAACCTTTGGGTCCTGAAACCGCGATAGAGATATCACAGAAATCAAAAGCAATTTTGTGATCACCGTCCATCATAGAGTTAACGTCTGGATATAATTGCAATGCTCTAGTTACCGCTTTGGTAAAGAAAGACATATATCCAAGACCGACACCACCATGTTTCGCTTTGAAAGTATCTTTGTATTCGTTACGGATATTGTTGATAGCCGTCATGTTTACTTCGTTAAAAGTAGTCAACATCGCTGTTTCGTTTTTTGCAGCTACTAAACGCTCTGCTACTTTACGACGCAACATTGATAATTTAGTACGCTCTTGACCACGACTACCACCTGTAGGAGTTCCCATTGACGGCACTGCATTTACAGCATCATCTTTAGTAATCCTACCTGCTTTACCAGTTCCTGAAACAGATGCTGGTGCAATATTTTTTTCTTCTAAAATTTTTTTAGCTGCTGGCGAAGGAGTTCCTGTAGCATAAGTCGCTGCCGGTGTTGCTGGTACTACTGGTGCTGCTGCTGCTTTTGGTGCTTCAGCCACTGGAGTTGCTACTACAGAAGCTTCCGAAGAACCAGATGGTTTAGCCGCTGCTGTATCAATATGACAAACAACTGAACCTACTGCTACCGCATCACCTTCTTCTGCTTTTAGGGTAATGATACCACTTGCTTCTGCAGGTAATTCTAATGTCGCTTTATCTGAATCTACTTCAGCAATCGCTTGATCTTTTTCAACATAATCTCCATCTTGTACTAACCAAGTGGCGATTTCAACTTCTTTTATAGATTCCCCTGGTGATGGAACTTTCATTTCTAAAATCATGTCCTTATATTTTAAATTATGAATTTTAATTTTCTTTTAATTATAAATCTTTATTATTTGCAATTGTCCCTAGCCCTGATGGTAGCGGCATCCTTTTATCCTGAACTTGTTTCAGGATCCTGAAACGAGTTCAGGATAAAAGATACAGCGGACAGCAGGAAATAGCTCCTAATTTTTACCTAAATAATGTTTTATCAAATACCATTTTGATTGCATCCGCATGACGACGTTTTGCTCTTGTGTAACTTCCTGATGCTGGTGCAGAATATGCTTTTAATGAAGCTAATCTCCATTTTACTAAATCAAAGTTAACCAACATATACGCGTAAGCACCCATGTTTTTAGGCTCTTCTTGTGCCCAAACATAATCTTCAACATTTGGATATTGTGCTATAATTGCTTTTAACTGCTCCACAGGTAATGGGAATAATTGTTCGATACGAACAACCGCAACATCTTTACGTCCATTATTTTCTCTTTCGGCAGTAATATCAAAGTAGAACTTACCGGTACAGAAAACCAATGATTTTACTTCTTTTTTATTTACCTCATTATCATCAATCGTTTCTTGAAAACTTCCCGAAGTAAAGTCTTCAACAGGAGACGTACATCTTGGATCACGCAACAAACTCTTAGGAGTAAACACTACAAGAGGCTTACGGAAAGTCGTTTTCATTTGTCTTCTCAACAAGTGGAAAAAGTTAGCTGGAGTAGTACAATCTGCCACGTACATATTGTGACGCGCACATAATTGCAAGTAACGTTCCATACGCGCTGAAGAGTGCTCCGCACCTTGACCTTCATACCCGTGTGGCAATAACAATACTATTCCATTTTGGGTATTCCATTTATCCTCCCCACAAGAGATGTATTGGTCAATCATAATCTGAGCTCCATTAGAGAAATCTCCAAATTGTGCTTCCCAGATTGTTAAGGTTTTTGGATTTGCCAAAGCATAACCATAATCAAAACCTAAAACTCCATACTCAGACAAGAAAGAATTGAAAATATAAAATTTCCCTTTAGCATTCTCCAAATTCCTAATAAGTGTAACTTTCTCTTCAGAGTCTTCTACTTTTACCACAGCATGACGGTGTGAGAACGTACCACGCTCTACATCTTGCCCCGAAATACGAACACTAAATCCTTCTTGAAGTAATGAACCATAAGCTAAATGCTCTGCCATTCCCCAGTCCAACTTATTAGTTTCGAAAAACATTGTTTTTCTATCATTGATTAACTTCTGAATTTTGCTGATGAATTTTTTATCAGCTGGCAAATTACAAACTGCATTAGCTACCTCAGTTAATCCTTCTTTAGAATAAGCAGTATCTACTTTTGCAAGCATACCCTCAGTAGAAACTTGCTCAAAACCTTCCCATTCATTACTTATAAATGGAGTGATCACTGTCAATTCTTTTTTACGAGAAGCCTCTAAATTGTGATCTAAGTCGTCTTTATATTCTTTCTCGATAGTTTTTACCAAATTAGCGTCGATAACACCTTCTGATAATAATTTCTCTGCATAAATCTCTCTTGGATTACTATGCTTCGCAATAATTTTATACAGTAACGGTTGTGTAAAACGAGGCTCATCACCTTCATTATGACCGTATTTTCTATATCCTAACAAGTCAATAAAAACATCTCGCCCAAACTGCATTCTAAAGTCTAATGCAAACTGCATAGCATGTACTACAGATTCTGCATCATCTGCATTCACGTGTAACACGGGCGACAAAGTTACTTTAGCCACATCCGTACAATACGTTGACGAACGTGCATCTAAGTAGTTAGTTGTAAAACCAACTTGATTATTGATTACAATATGGATCGTCCCACCAGTTTTATAACCCTCTAATTGTGCCATTTGAATGATTTCATAAAGAATACCTTGACCTGCAATTGCAGCATCACCGTGAACGGCAATGGGTAAAACTTTAGAGAAATCATCTTCAAAATATTTATCTTGTTTTGCTCTAGTGATCCCTTCAATTACAGCACCAACTGTTTCAAGGTGCGAAGGATTTGGAGCCAAATTGATGTTGATATTTTTTCCAGAACGTGTAATTTTATCAGCCGTAACCCCTAAATGGTATTTCACGTCACCGTCAAAATATTCTTGATCATAATCTTTTCCGTCAAATTCCCCAAAAATGTCTTGAGTCGATTTCCCGAAAATATTAGCCAAAACATTCAAACGACCACGGTGTGCCATTCCCATTACAAACTGCTCTACCCCTTGTTCAGCTGCTCTTTCGATCAAAGCATCCAAAGCTGGAATAATAGTTTCTCCTCCTTCGAGAGAGAAACGTTTTTGACCTACATATTTAGTATGCAAGAAATTCTCAAAAGAAACCGCTTGGTTCAATTTGCTCAAAATTCTTTTTTTCTCAGCAACAGTAAACGTAGGTTGATTTTCGTTTATACTCAATTTATCTTGAATCCAAGAAACAATTTCTGGTTTACGAATATACGTGTACTCAACCCCAATGTGCTGACAATATACTTTAGTTAAGTGATTAATGATTTGTGACAAAGACGAAGGTTGCAGGCCTAATAACTTGGCCGCATCAAAAACCGTACTTAAGTCGGCTGATGAAAGTCCAAAAGTTTCTAAATCCAATGTTGGAGTAAAAGATCTACGTTCTCTTACTGGATTTGTTTTAGTAAACAAATGACCTCTAGTGCGGTAGCCTTCAATCAATTTCAAAACTTTGAATTCCTTTTGAAGTTGCTCCGAAATCTTACTGCTATCTACAGAAGATGACGCTACAGAAGACGATTGATTACTATACTGAACTGGATTTTCCTCATTATAAGTTTCCATTCCAAAGTCAAAACCTTGAAAGAAACTTCTCCAGCTAGGCTCTACGCTATCTGGATTCTCTAAATATTGATCGTATAATTGTGCGAAAAATTCGGTATGTGCTGCGTTTAAAAATGAAAACCTATCCATAATGTTAGTGAATATACTTTTTGTTAAATAGTTACGCAAAAATACAATAATCCATTATATCTGAATCTATTTTTTAAGTACTTTTACATATAGATTTGTTAAAAAAAACTATAAAACCATGAAAAATAATCACCTTTCTCACTTTTTAAACCTTTATTTAATTTTAACCTCGCTTTTTGTTAGTTTTTCGTTGAGTGCACAATTTCAAAATAGATATTCTGATTCTTCAAATAATTTTTGGGATAAAGTTCAATTTGGAGGCGGATTAGGACTCAGTATTGGCTCTGGATATACTGATATTTCAGTGGCTCCATCTGCAATTTACAATGTCAATCAATACTTTTCCGTAGGATTAGGCGCACAGTATACCTACGCAAAACTCAAAAACTCTTACACTTCCAATCTTTATGGAGGCAGCTTAATCACTTTATTCAACCCCTTACCAGAGGTTCAACTTTCAGTAGAATTAGAACAACTTCGCGTCAATGTAACCGGAATTTCGCCTAATAATTTTACTGATGATTTCTGGAATACTGGATTATTCCTAGGTGCAGGTTACCGAAGCGGCAACGCAACTATTGGTGTTCGCTACAATGTTTTATTCAAACAAAACAACCGAGCTTATAGCGATGCCTTCATGCCTTTTATTCGGTTTTATTTTTAGGATTAGGAGCTATTTCCCACCATACACTACAAGCTATATCCGTCTCAAGCTATTTTTGTATGCGCTAGCAGGAGCTTCTTTCAGTCGCTCTGCTAGCACTACAAAAAACTAGCTTTTTCCGTGTATAGGCTTTCCATTTCTGTTGGGGCTATTTACAAAATATTGCATCCCAAATACATTTTTGGTTTATAAGAACCACAGTACTATTATAATATTAGTCGCTTGCTTTCTACAAAATATATGATTATCGATAAAGAAAGATAATTTTTCATTTTGTCAACAGTTCCTATAGTGAACAGCTATATTTTCGTTTTTTATTTTAATATTTACAAAAAAAATAGGGTAACAATTTTCATTGCTTGTTTATATAGTAATATAACACTCAAACAAACAAGATGAAAACGATCAAACTATTACAACTATTTTTATTATCAAGCCTATTATTTTCTTGCACAGAGGATGAGCCTGTAGTAACACCAATGTCCAATAACTTCACCGTCAACGCTACCGATTTTGCAACACCACATGCCTATTTAATATATGACGAAGGTTCCGCTTTAAACAATAGGTATTTCTTAACCTTTTCAAACGCACCTTTAATTCAAGAAACACCATCCAAAGTAGCTGTGCAAACAACGATGACACAAGCGGCTGTTTTGTATATTGAGAATGTACCTGTTCCCATTTCATCCGGGTTTTCTATGGCGCCAGTTGGTGTTGGCACACACACTTTGGACACTGATGACACCGAAGTATTGAATAACATAGTAAACTTTGATGATCCCTTCGTAAGTGGCGGATTATCTTACGGACAACCTAGTTATACAGGAGCCAATCTGTTTCAAATGCCAACAGGTGGAATCGGAACGGTTACAATCAATGCCATTACTATCGATACTATTGCAGGAACAGGAACTATAAACTGTACTTATCAAATGACCTCTAGCTCTGGAGATGTAATCATAGGGAATTATTCTGGAACTTTTGAAATTCGTAGTTCTAATTTTTAAACAAATAAAAATTAAGCCTTTATTGATATACATAAAAGCCGCTAAATCTTAGCGGTTTTGTTATTTATAAGACTTACAAAAGACAAGAGAATAAACATCTTATCGGTACTTATTCCTAAACCACACTTTTTGCCATTCTCTTTTCAGAATCAAGAACGCCACTTGCTCTGCTAAAACTACTAAATCCGAACCATCAAGGGCTTTGATTTGTTTTTCGGAAACATCAATAATATATAGAAGATTCAAATACTCAGCAAATTTATACTGAATCATGCGGTAGATTTTTTCGTGCAACTGAATTTTGAGTTCTTCAGGCATTATGCTTTTAGGGAAATCAATTCCTTCATTAGCCAAATTAAAATCTTTATTAATTTGTTCTACCAAAGAAAGATACAAGGATTCTTGTTCTGCTTCTTGGAGCAATAAATCAACCGATATTGGAGCAATGAAATTCATTTTACTTTATTTTTTTTTATTATCCCAAGCCTTTACAATTTT